>JACCRJ010000266.1 GCA_013813615.1 Lautropia sp.
CGGTCTGCCCAGGCCACGGCCAGTCGGCACGCGGTACAGCACGCCGTTCGGCCGGCACTGCGCAGCGGTGCGCCAGGCGATGCACCTGGATCGTGAGCCGGCATGAGCTCAAGATTGCGGCTGCGACTCGGGTCGCTGGCTCTCCTTCTGGTGCTGCTGCTCACGTGGGAGCTGGCATCCCGCAGGCTGGGTCTGTCGACGCTGGTGTTGCCGCCGCCATCCATGGTGCTCAAGGTGCTTGTTGACGGACTCGCGAGCGGGTACTTCTGGCCTCACATCAAATCGACCGGGCTGGCGCTCCTGCTGGGCGCAACCCTCGGCTGTCTCGCCGGCTTCGCCGCCGGGATGGCCATGGCTGAGTCGAAAGCCTTGCGAGGGTTGATGCTGCCTTACCTGGTAGTCAGCCAGGTCGTGCCCAAGCTCGCATTGATGCCGCTGTTCGTGATGTGGTTCGGTTTCGGGATTACCTCGACCGTCGTCATCACCGGGTTGATCTGCTTCTTTCCCCTCATGGAGACCACGATGACCAGTCTTCAGCAGGTGCCGCAGGAACGGCTGGAGCTGTTTCGGATACTCGGCGCGAGCCGCATCCAGACGCTCTTGCGCCTCAAGCTGCCGTCAGGTCTGCCAGGCATCCTTTCGGGACTGCGCGTGGCGGTGGTGCTCGCGCTGGTCGGCGCGGTGGTCGGGGAATTCATCGGCGCGAGCCGGGGACTGGGCGCCTTGATCATCGCCTCCCAGGGAATGATGGACACGCCGCTGATGTTCGCAGTGCTGGTCCTCATCGCCTCGCTCGGCCTGCTCTTCTATCAGGCCACCCTCCTGCTGGAGAAGTGGCTGCTGCTTCCTTACACAAGAGTGCTTTGAATGAACCCTATGAAAAGATACCGGTCACGAAGAGCCTTTGTTGCCGCACTGGCCGGGTCCCTTGCGGTGCCGCTCAGGGGCTGGACGCAGGCCACCCGGCGACCGGACAAGGTCACGGTCGCCGGATGGAGCAAGCCGATCACCGAAATCACGCCGCTCCTGGTGGACGAGGACAAAGGGTTCTACAGGGACGAGGCTATCGAACTCGGGTATGTCCCGGGCGCGGGCGGCGGAGATGCGATCCGCAACATCCTCACTGGTCAGGCGGACGTGGCATTCACCGATCCAGGGTCTTTTTTCGCGGCTATCGACAAGGGCGAGAAGCTGCTGGCCATCTACGACATCTACCCGCAGAACGTCTTCAACGTCGTCTCGCTCAAAGGCAGCAACATCAGCAAGCCCGAGGACCTCAAAGGCAGGCGGGTTGGCGTCTACAGCCTGGCGAGCGGAACGCGACAGAACCTGCTGGTCCTGCTGAACCAGGTCGGGCTGGCCGAGTCCGACGTGACCATCGTTGTGACTGGCATTCTGAACTTCGCACCGTTGCTGCAGGGGCAGGTCGACGCAACGGCGGCAACGGATACCGGCTTGCTGGTTGCCCGGCGCAGAGGCATCGGCGAAGTCGACGTCATGGAAGTCGGAAGGTACCTCAACGTCTCCAGCGACCTGTTCGTGGTTCGCGAGGAGGTCTATCAACGCAGGAAGGAGGTGCTCAGGCGCTTCCTGAAGGCCTATCGCAACAGTGCGGCCTGGATGATCGGCAACGCCGAAGAGGCCGCGACGCTGGCTGCCGTGCGTGCCATCGACGGCACCGACCCGGCGCTCAACCTGGAGATCATTCGCCTGCGCAATGCGGCCACTGTATCCGAACTGACGCGCACGAACGGCCTCGGTTGGATGGATGCAGCCTCCCTGCAGCGGGCGGCCGCCGCCTACCGGGAGCTGGGGCTGGTGAGTCGGAGCATCGATGTGGCGGACGTGATGAGTCAAGAGCTGCTGCCAGGGCGCTGAATGAGGTCACGTGCATGAACTTCGAGGGCAAGGTCGTGCTGGTCACTGGTGCGAGCCGCGGAATCGGGGCGGCCATCGCCCGAGCGTTCGCAGCCGAATCTGCATCAGTCGTCGTCAACTACCTGAGCAATGAGGCCGCCGCGGCGCAAGTCGTCGACGACTGCAAGCGGATCGGCGCAGACGCGCTGGCAGTCCCGGCCGACGTGAACTCGGATGCTGCCGTCCAGCAGATGGTCGCCGAAGTGCTGGACGAATTCGGGCGCCTCGACGTGCTGGTGAACAACGCTCTCCGGCCGTATGCGTTCGACCCGGAGCAGCGCAAGCTGTTCTCAGAGCTGTCCTGGGCCGACTACCAGGCGCAGTTCGACGGTGCCGTCGGCGCGGCTTATCGGGTTTGCAGGGCGGTGCTGCCTCATTTCGCTGGACGCGCGCAGGGCAGCATCGTCAACATCGTCTCCAACCTGGTGGAGCATCCGATTGTGCCCTATCACGAGTACACCACAGCGAAGGCTGCCCTGGTGGGCTTCAGTCGAAACCTCGCCAGCGAGCTGGGGCCGCTCGGGGTGCGCGTCAACTGCGTCGCGCCGGGGCTTGTTTATCCCACGCAGGGAAGCACTTCGACCCGGGCGCACTTCCGCGAATCCATCATGGCTGCAACCCCCTTGCGGCGCATTGCGCGGCCTGAAGACGTGGCGGGACCCGTGCTGTTCCTTGCTTCCGATTGGAGCGGATTCATGACCGGCCAGGTGCTTTTCGTCGATGGCGGTCTTGTCATGAAATGAGGTCACTTTGATGGTGGCGAGGTCGGACCCTCCGTGAAGATTTCAGAACGCCGGCGGGCGAAGGCCGGCCAGACCTCCGGGTTGACCAGCCGCGGCGGTTTGCCGCCGGCCAGCAACCCGGCGATCTGATCCGCCGCGACCAGCGCCATGTTGCGGCGGGCCTCGTGGGTCACGCTAGCGGTATGGTGGGTCACGAACGTGTTCTCCATCCCGAGCAGCGGATGGTCCAGCTCCGGCGGCTCCTGATCCCACACGTCGATGCCTGCGCCCGCCAGATGGCCGCTCTTCAGCGCAGCGACCAACGCCGCCTCGACGTGTATGCCGCCCCGGGCGGTGGTGATGAAGATGGCGCCGCGCTTCATGCGTGCGAATGCATCGGCGTCGAACATCCCGAGGGTAGTAGCGTCGCGCGGGCAGTGCAGCGAAACGATGTCCGACTGCGCCAGCAGATCCGGAAACTTCACCGCAACGGCGCCGCGCCGCGCGATTTCGCCGTCATCGAGCAGAGGATCCGTCGCGATCACGCTCAGCCCGAAGGCCCGCGCCAGCGCCGCCACCCGGATGCCGATATGGCCGATACCGACCAGGCCGAGCGTCTTGCCGCGGATCTCGTGCCCCATCAGGTCTTCCCGGGAGAAGCCCCGCTCGCGACGCATCCTCCGGTCGCACTCGCCCATGCGCCGGGAGACGCCCAGCATCAGGCCGAGCGCGTGTTCCGCGACGGACCCGGCATTGCCGCCGGCCTGGTTCACCACTGCGACCCCGGCTGCCGTGCAGGCCGGCACGTCCACCGTGTCGTAGCCCGCACCGGACGATGAAACACAGAGGAGCCGAGGACAGGCTGCGAGCAGCGAGCCGGACACGAACCATTCCGCGGGCAATTCGTCCTTTGCGGCAGACACGTGATACACATGAGCGGCCTTCAGCGCCGCCCAGGCAGCATGCGGCACGCCGTACACCGGAAACACCGTCAGGCAGACGCCGCTTTCCATCTCGATGCGCCGGTCGAATGCGGGATCGATCCAGAGGTCGGTTCGGACGACCCGCTTGTCTGCCATGGCCATTGATCTGCGGACGGCTACAGGCGTCAGCCCCCAGCCTCCAGGAATCCGGAGAGCAGTTCGGCGCAGCGTGCGGGATGACTGCTGATGAGGAAGTGGCCGGCGCCTTCGACGACAGCTGATCTGGCCTGCGGCAGGCTCTCCTGCAGGGCGTCCGTGATCGCCACCATGGCCGGGTTTGCCAGGCCACCCCGCGCGAGCAGTACAGGCACCCGCAGCGATGAGCACTCCAGAGAGGTGACGCCGTAACCGAAGGCGGTCCGCCAGTCCACGACGTTCACCTCGGCCGTGTCCCTGCAGTACGCCTTCACCGGCTCGGGCATCGCGGCGAAGGCGCCCTCCCCGCCCCAGAAGTCGATGATGCGCGCCGGCGCGTCCCGCTCACCAGCGCCCACGGCGGCTTCGAAGTCCCGGCTCATGCGCAGCGTCTCCTGGTACAGCGCGCCGTCGCCGCGGTCCTGGATGAGGCCGATCGGGTTGGCTTCGAAGCACGACAGGCTGGCCACTTCCACCGTTGCGGCGAGCGCGGCCGCGAGCGCCACGGTGCCGCCGAACGAGTGGCCGACCAGGTGCACCGGCTTGTCCAGGTGGCGGTAGATGGATTCCACCAGGCGCACTTCATGGTCCATGCCCGGGTCTTCCTTGCGGCGGGTCTCGGCAGTGCGGCCATAGCCGCAAAGGCTGGTGG
>JACCRJ010000291.1 GCA_013813615.1 Lautropia sp.
GCCCAGTCGGGTGGATCGGCCTTGGCGGCATGGATGAGGCGATGGTCGGGCGGCTGACCCAGGCGGGCCATCAGGTAGCTGTCTGGAACCGCACCGCCTCGAAGGCCCAGCCGCTGGTTGCTTGCGGGGCCAGTGTCGCCGCCAGCAAGCAGGAGCTTGCGAACTGCGGCATGGTGTTCACGATGATCAACGCGATCGCCCATGCCGCCGAGGGCCTTTACTCGGCAACCACCAATCCGATCCTCGACCTGATGGCGCAGGAAGGAAGGCATCGCCGCCCTCGGCCGATCGCTGCCGCTGATCGCTGCCGGCAAAGATCAGGAGGAGGCTCGTTCCGACGCCCTCTATGGCGCCTGGTTGTGCGGCATGGTTCTGACCGGCGTGGATATGGCCCTTCATCACAAGCTGTGCCATACGCTCGGCGGATCCTTCAACCTGCCGCACGCCGAGACCCACACCATTGTGCTGCCGCATGCACTGGCCTACAACGCGCCGGCTGCGCCGCTGGCGATGCAGCGGATCGCCGCAGCGCTCGGCCGGGCGGATGCACCGCAGGCGCTGTTCGACCTGGCGAGGAATAACGGCGCGCCGGTCGCCCTCAAGGATCTCGGCGTGGAACCGGCCGACCTCGAAAAGGCCTGCGACCTGGCGCTGCAGAATCGGTATCCCAATCCGCGGCCGCTCGAGCGGGAGCCGCTGATGCGGCTGCTTGAGGATGCGTTCGAGGGGCGCCGGCCGGGCTGAGGTTCGAGGTCAGCGGCCCGCTTCAGCGCCAGGTTCGGCGCCAGCCTCGGTGCCGGGTACACGCCCGATCGCCTGCGCCAGCACCTGGTGGGCGGCCTCGGCGCCGAAGCCCCGCCAGGCGACGATCTGGTCCGGGCGGATGAGAACCAGCGGCGCCTCGTACAGGTCGAGCAGCACCTGCAAAGGATGCGCGACCGGCTTCAGGTCGATGCCCATCTGCGCCGCATGCCGCAGGAACGCCGTCGCATCCGGCGGATTCGGCCCCAGTGCGAGCAGGGTCCATTCGAAGTTAAAGCTGTCGTAGAGCGATCGGTGCCCGTCCAGCCAGAGGTGCGGCGGCCGCCCCCCGGGACTGGCCGACGGCACGTACACGTTGGCGTCGTCAGGAGGCGGCGGGCTGCCGTCCTTCACGATCAGCGGCGAGCCGTCGTAGCGGCCGCCAAACGTAACGCCGGGGATGTTGAACTCCAGCCGGGCATGCGCATTCAGGTCGTCGGATGCGGCCTTGCGCTCGGCCTCGCCGGCGGCCGAATCCTCTTCCAGCCGCTCGGTCGCCTTGAAGTGGCCGACCGAGTCCGCAAAGCGCCGGGCATAGGCGGTGTTGCGTTCTGCCAGGGGCTTGCGCTCGATTTCGTAGCTGTCCAGCAGGGCAGGCGGCGCAACGCCCTGCAGCACCGCAGCCAGCTTCCAACCGAGGTTGACGGCATCTTCGACCGCCGTGTTGTAGCCGAGGCCGCCGGTCGGCGTGAAGAGGTGCGCGGCGTCGCCCCCGATGAACACCCGGCCCTCGCGGAACCGGTTCGCCACCAGCGCGTGGCCGGCGGTCCAGGTGCCCAGCGACAGCACCGCGATGGGCAAGTGCCGGCCCACCGTCTGATCGAATATCCGCTGCGCTTCCGATGCGGTCCAGTGTTCCGCGGCCTCTTCCTCTTCCGCCTGTAAAGCTGCGTGGAAGACAAATTCGGCATCGCCGTCGAGGGCGCACATGAAGCCGCGCCGCTCCGCGTTGACCGCCACCCACATCCAGCAGCGCGGGTGCGCGAGCGCCGGATACAGGCCAGCCGCGCGCAGGTGCACGGCGAGCATCCGCCCGCCCATGAAGTCGCGCCGCACGCCGCTGATCCCGTGGTGCTGGATCCCGAGCAGGTTGCGCACCCGGCTGCGCGCGCCGTCGGCGCCGACCAGGAAACGGCAGCGGATCCGCAGGCCCGCCTCGGCTGGCGGAGCGCCGTCTTCGTGGCTCCTGGGGCCGGCGGAGCTGGCGGGCCCGGTGGACCTGGCGGGGCCAACCGGGGTGGTTGGGCTGATCGACGCGGAAACCGACTGGCCCGCCT
>JACCRJ010000302.1 GCA_013813615.1 Lautropia sp.
CACCAGTTCGTTCTCATCGCGCCCGAAGGTATCGGGTCCGATGTTGCCGACGATCAGCGGCACGCCTTTGCGAAGCCGTTTCTGCTGGGCATTGCGCACCAGGTTCTCCGATTCGGCGGCGAAGCCGACACAGTAGGGACCGTCGACGCGGCGCGCGACACTCACCAGGATGTCCGGGTTCTCCACCAGTTCCAGCGTCGGTGTCGCCTGCCGCTTCGGTGGCTTGTCGGCGGCAGCTTCCGACTGGCTGGCTGCGCCGGGTGCATCGGCATGCTTCTTGATCTTGCCCGGCGAAGGGTTGGCGACCCGCCAGTCTGCGACCGCCGCCACCGCGATGAAGCAGTCGATGCGGATGGAGGACGCCGCGAGGTCCAGCTCCGCATCCACCGCGGCCATCATCTGCAGTGCGCTCTGCACGTTGATCCGCTTGACGCCCGGCGGCGCGTCGAGCGCCGTCGGTCCGGAGACGAGAATGACTTGGGCGCCGGCATAGCGGCAGGCGCGGGCCAGGGCGTAGCCCATCTTCCCGGAAGACCGGTTGGTGATGCCGCGCACCGGATCGATCGCCTCGAAGGTGGGGCCGGCGGTGATAAGGACCCGCTTGCCCGACATCACCTTGGCCGCGAAATAGGCCGCGAGTTCCTCGACGATCTCCAGCGGCTCCAGCATCCGGCCGTCGCCGACTTCGCCGCAGGCCTGATCGCCGTTGCCCGGGCCGAGGATGGCGACGCCGTCCGCCCGCAACTGCGCGACGTTGCGCTGGGTCGCCCGGCTGCCCCACATCTGGCGGTTCATCGCCGGCGCGACCAGCAGCGGCGCCTCGCGGGCGAGGCAGAGGGTCGACAGCAGGTCGTCCGCGAGTCCCTGCGCGATCTTCGCCATCAGGTCGGCGGTGGCCGGGGCGATGACGATCGCATCGACGCCGCGGGACAACTCGATATGGGCCATGCCGTTGCCGACGCGCTCGTCCCACTGGTCGAGGTAGACCGGCTGGCCGGTGAGTGCCTGGAACGTCGTCGGCGCAACGAAGTGCGCGGCAGCGGCGGTCATGACGACGCGCACCGTTGCACCGGCGCGCTGCAGGTCCCGCACCAGCTGCGCCGACTTGTAGGCTGCCACGCCGCCGCTCACGCCGAGCAGCAGACTGCGGCCGGCCAGCCTGTCGCCGGTCGCAAGCATAGCGGGAGTATCCATGGCTGTTGGCCTCAGGTGGTGGCCCGCACGCGCCTCATGCGCAGCAGTTCATCCAGGATCAGCAATACCGCGCCGACGGTGATGGCGGAGTCTGCCACGTTGAAAGCAGGAAAATACCAGCTGCCCTGGTGAAACAGGAGAAAGTCCACCACCTGCCCGTAGAGGAGCCTGTCGATCACGTTGCCGATCGCGCCGCCGAGGATGAGCCCCAGGGCGAAGCTGAACATGCGCTGGTGGAGATGGTGCATCAGGAGGTACAGGATGAACCCCGACGCCGCGATCGCAATGGCGACGAAGAACCAGCGCTGCCAGCCGTCCTGCCCGGCCAGGAAGCTGAAGGCGGCGCCGCGGTTGAAGAGCAGCGTCAGGTCGAAGAAGCCGGCGATCACCGCCAGACGCTGGCCGGGTTCGAATCGATCGAGCACCGCTACCTTGGTGACCTGGTCGGCAACGATCACCAGCAGCGCGATCAGCAGGTACGGCCAGCTCCGGCTGCGTGTGATGGGTCGGGCAGCGTCGGTGCTCCGGTCGATGTCCTGATCAGGCATGGGACCTTGGCTCGCCGTCGCCGAAGAGGTTGCTCACGCAGCGACCGCAGATCGCCGGGTGTTGGGGATCGGCGCCGACGTCGCGGCGCCAGTGCCAGCATCGGGCGCACTTCGGGTGGGGGCTCGGCCTGACCTCGATCGACTCCGCCTGCGCGTTGGCGGCGACTTCAACTGTGGCTGCCGAGGTGATCATTACGAAGCGCAGGTCGTCTTCGAGCGACTGCAGGGCAGCGAAGCGCTCGCCGCCTGCCTTGACGATCACCTCGGCCTGCAGCGAGGAACCGATGTCGCCCCGCTCGCGCAGTGTCTCGAGCTCCTTGAGCACGTTCGCGCGCGCCTCGCGGATGCGAGTCCAGCGGGCGTCCAGTTCGGCCGAGCCGGCAATCTGGTCGAACCCCTGGAACACCTGGGTCTGGATGGTTCCACCTTCACGGCGGAAGACCTCCGGCGCAAAGATCTCCCACGCTTCATCCGCGGTAAAGGAGAGGATCGGCGCCATCAGCTTGAGCAGCGCGCCGGTGATGTGCCACAGCGCCGTCTGCGCACTGCGCCGCTCGCGGCTGTCGATTCGGGTGGTGT
>JACCRJ010000354.1 GCA_013813615.1 Lautropia sp.
GCGCAGCTTCCGCCTCGCGCCAGCGAAACACCACCGGACCCGCACCGGTTACCGCGACTCGCACCGTCTCGCCGAAGTCGGCGACGAAGACACCGGTCATCGCATAGCCGGAGGCGGGATGGTGGAACTTGGCATAGGCGGCGCGGCGCGCAATTGCGAACCGGATCTCGCGGATCAGCTCGTCCGGTACGAGCGCCGTGGTGAACATGCCCTGGAAGTAGTCGTCGGCCGCGATCTCGCGCCGATCCGTCTGCACGATCGCCGCCAGCGCCAGTACCGCCGCCGGAAAATCCGCAGCCGGGTCGCTGTTGGCGATCGAGCCGCCGAGGGTGCCGCGCAGGCGCACCTGCGGATCGCCGATCGAGCCCGCCACCTGCGCGAGGGCCGGGATGGCCGCGGTGACGGCCGGATCGTCGGCGATTTCGACATAGCGGCAGGCGGCGCCGACGACGAGCGAGTTGCCGTCGCGACGAATCCCGCGAAGCTCGGGCAGGCCGGCGATGTCGATCAACTGGGAGGGCGCGCTCAGGCGATGCTTCATCGACGGAAGCAGCGTCATGCCCCCGGCCAGCAGCTTCGCATCGGGATCGGCCGCGAGACGCGACAGCGCATCGGCCAGGTCGCCGGGTCGGTGGTAGGTAAAGGGATACATCGGATCGGCTCTCCGCGCGGGCTGGCAGCGAGGATACCATCCCGTCGCGCAAGCCCGCCGCCGGCCGAAGCCTCCGCCAGGCTCCTAACCGGGGTCCCCGGCCTGGTCGATACGCGCCTGCACGGCTGCCCAGCCCTCGGGCCCCAACGCCTGCAGCGTCCGCACGTTGTCGCGGAAGATGTCGTCGGTATCGTCGAACATCTGGATCGCCCGGTCGATGCTTGTCTCGCGCAGCAGGTGCAGCGTCGGAAACGGCGAGCGGTTGCTGGCGTTGGTGATGTCGTTGGCCGATGTGCCTTCGAACTGGTACATCGGGTGAAAGCTCGCGACCTGCAGCACGCCGGTGTAGCCGAGCGCGTCGACAGCCCCATCGGCTGCTTCGAGGAAGTCGTTGAAGTCCAGGAAGTCGTTCATGACCTGCGGATGTATCAGCAGCGTGGTTTCCAGGGTGGCCGGATCGGCAGCGGCCAGCCGGTGCAGCTCGTCGCACAGGACCTGCAGGAGGGCATCCGCATCGGTTGCGGGGGTGGCCACGTAGCGGATCTGCTCGCGCACCTGGACCGCCTTCGCAAACGGGCAGAGGTTGAGCCCGATCACCGCGTGTTCCACCCAGGCGCGCATGCGGCCGACCACCGCGCCGCTTGCCGGCTGCTCGCTGCTCATCCGCGCTACCGCGCTTCCTGCAGCCGCAACAGTCGCGCCGCTTCTTCCTTCTGGGCGTCGGCGATCTCGCGCAGCACGCCACGCAGGTCGACGTCCTCCCGGCTGTGCTCGAAAGTGCCGGTCAATTCGGCGCCGGAATGAAGGCTGCCGCTTTCGTAGAGCGACCAGATCTCGCTGCCGTAGTCGGTTTCGAGCAGTTCCGGCGCGAAGCGGCCGAAATAGTTGCGCAGGTTGGCGACGTCGCGCTCGAGCATCCGGCTGGCGTGGTTGTTTCCCGCCGCGTCCACTGCCTGCGGCAGGTCGATGATCACCGGCCCGGCGCTGCCCACCAGGATGTTGAATTCGGACAGGTCACCGTGCACGACGCCGGCCCGCAGCATCCGGACCACCTGCTCGATCAGGTAGGCATGATGGTGCCTCGCCTGCGGTGCGTCGAAGCTCAGGTCGTTCAGGCGCGGCGCGGCTTCACCCGCGTCGTCGGTGACCAGTTCCATCAGCAGGACGCCTTCGTGGAAGTTGTAGGGCGTCGGCACCCGCACGCCAGCTGCCGCCAACCGGAAGAGGGCGTCCACTTCCGAGTTCTGCCAGGCGGCTTCCTGTGCTTCGCGTCCATACCGTGTGCCCTTCGCCATGGCGCGTGCCTGGCGGCTGTTCTTGACCTTGCGGTTCTCGGTGTAGTCGACGCTCTGTCGGAAGGCCCGCTTGTTGGCCTCCTTGTAGACCTTCGCGCAGCGGGTTTCGTCACCGCAGCTCACGACGAAGACCATGGCTTCCTTGCCACTGGTCAATTGGCGTACCACGCCGTCGATCAGGCCGTCTTCAAGAAGGGGTTCGAGTCGCTTCGGGATCTTCACGTGGGGGTTTGGACACAGGCAAGCTCCAGGGCAGGAGAGCGGGCCATGTTAATTGATGCGTGGCAGCAGCGCCAATGGGCGGCCCGCAGCCTATCATCGGTCGACGAAGGAGGTGGCATGCTGAAGATCTGGGGACGTCTGAGTTCCATCAACGTACAGAAGGTCGTCTGGTGCGCGTCCGAACTGGGCTGCCGCTTCGAGCGCATCGACGCCGGTGGCGCCTTCGGCGTGGTGCAGACGCCCGGGTTCCAACGGCTCAACCCCAACCGCAAGGTGCCGGTCATCGAGGACGACGGCCTCGTGCTGTGGGAGTCCAACGCCATCGTGCGCTATCTCTGCGCCAGGTATCCGGATGCAGGCCTCTGTCCGGATTCGCCGGCTGCACGTGCCCAATGCGACATGTGGATGGACTGGCAGGCCACGGAACTGACGCCGGCGATGCGCGACGCCTTCCTGCAGCTGGTGAGGACGGCACCCCAGGAGCGGGATGCCGCGGTGGTGGAGGCCTCCGCCCGGCAGACCGAATCGATGATGGCCATCCTCGATGACACGCTCCGGGACCGGCCCTTCGTTGCTGGAGATCGCTTCACAATGGCTGACATTCCAGTGGCCTGCGGGGTGCACCGCTGGTTCGGCCTGCCTCGCCAGCACATTGCGCGCGCTCACGTCGACAAGTGGTACCAGGCAGTCAGCCGACGCGGCGCCGCCCGCACCGTCCTCGTGCTGCCGCTGGCCTGAGGGGGCCCTGCGCGCCCCCTTGCCCGACCCCGACAGCCTTCCATGCCACGGCCCGGAGGGCGGCTGCCGAACGCGGTGTCGGCAAAGCTTTACTATGTCGCCATAGCGCCCGGCGGAATCCAGCGCCGGAAATATTGAACAGGAGCGGGAATGGCCAAACCGAACTACGCATTTGCCAAGCGCCAAAGAGATCTGGCCAAGAAGCAGAAGAAGGAAGAAAAAAAGTTGCGCAAGACCGTCCCTGCAACCGAAGGTGGTGAAGGCGCCGGTGAACCGGCTGACCAGGCCGAGCCGGGTGAGCAGACGGGTGCCGACACCGCAGGCCAGGCAGGCCAGGCAGGCCAAGTCTAGTCAGCGGATCGGGGGTCCGAGGCCCAGCCGGCACCCAGACCGCCGGCCAGCTGTTCCAGCCGCGTCGCGCGCTGAGCGAACACCAAGTCATCCATTGCGTCGTCGGGACTCAGCGACGAGTCACTGACGGTGACCGCCAGCAGCTCAGCCGGAGCACCGGCACCTATCCCCGGGGATTCCCACCCCATGGCCTGGCGGCCGCCGGCGACTGCGCGACGCCAGAGGCTGGTGCCTGGATGCATCGAACCGGCTTCCAGGAGCAGCGCGCGGCGCTGCCTGCGCAGGCGCGCCTGGTACTCCAGCCAGCGCAGCTCTTCCGACGGATCCAGGCAGACGTTGCTGTCGCTGCCGATCGCAAGCGATCCGCCCATCTGCCACCAACGCTCGATCTCGAAGGAGCCGTCCCCCAGGTTCGCTTCGGTGGTGGTGCAGATGCAGATGACTGCCTCACGCTCGCGTGCCATCAGCAGTTCCTGGTCGCTGGCATGCGTGGCATGGACGAGAACCCAGGACCGGTCTACCGGCGCGTTGTCGCACAGCCAGGCAATCGGCGTGGTGCCCAGGTGCAACCTGGCAGCCTCCACCTCGTCCTGCTGTTCGCTGATGTGGATGTGCACCGGGCAGCCGGGAAGAATCGCGTGGCGCAGATTCAGTGCTTCGGTGAGGTCGTCGGCGCTCACCGCACGCAGCGAATGCGGCGCGATCCCCAGCGACAGGTGCGGATGACGGCCAGCTACCGCTCGAAGCTTCTCCAGCAGCCTGCCGTACTGCTCGAGGCTCAGCCCGAAGGCGGCCTGCCGCGCCAAGAGGCTGCTGCCGTCGAGGCCCCCGCGGCGATAGAGGACCGGCAGCAGCAGGAGCCGCAGGCCGGCGGCTCCTGCTGCCTGCACCAGCGCTTCGGCGGTTTCCTCCGCGCTGCTGCCGCCAAGCCGATGCACGTAGTGGAACTCCGCCACCGACGTATAGCCCCGGTCGCGAAGCCCACGGTACAACTCGAGGGCGGTTCTCTGCAGCGCTCGCGCATCGAGCCCCTGCACCGCCTGGAACATCCGCTCGCGCCAGGTCCAGAAGTTGTCGGCACCGCTGCCGCCGGCGGCTTCGGTAAGGCCTGCGATGTCGCGCTGGAAGGCGTGGCAGTGGGCATTCGGCATGCCGGGCACCAGCAGGTCCACCTGACGGTCGCCTGGCGCAGCCTGGCCCCGGGCGACGCTGGTGATCAGGCCGTCGTCGCCGATGCAGATGGTGGCCGACTCGAGCCAGCCGGCGTCGGTCAGCGCCGCGCGCGCATGGATGGTGTTCATCGCATCAACTATGCCAGACTTGAAGGCCGTCATGCCGGCAGCGGAGGAGCTTGAACCCATGAGAGTCGATCTGGTCGTTGAAAACTGCAGCCTCGCGACCATGGAGGGACCGCAATACGGGGAGATTCCCGACGGGCTGGTCGCGGTACAGCAGGGCCGCATCGTCTGGGTCGGCCGCCGCGCCGAGGCGCCGGCATTCGACGGCGCCAACCGGATCGACGGCTGCGGCGGCTGGCTCACGCCGGGTCTGATCGATTGCCACACCCATCTCGTGTACGCCGGCAACCGTTCGGCGGAATTCGAGATGCGCCTGCAGGGCGCGAGCTATGAGGACATCGCGCGCAACGGCGGCGGCATCCTTTCGACGGTCAATGCTACCCGGCAGGCCAGTGAGGACCAGCTGCTCGATGCAGCCCGGATGCGGCTGGCCATGCTGGCCGATGAGGGCGTGACGACGGTGGAGATCAAGTCCGGCTACGGTCTCGACACCGAGAACGAGC
>JACCRJ010000374.1 GCA_013813615.1 Lautropia sp.
CTACTTGCCCGCGACTTCCATGATTCGCGCCACCATTTCGTCGGTCGCTTTCTCCGGTGTCCACTTTTCATTCACCACGCGGCTCATCGCCTTCGCCCAGACGTTCTCGTTGTTCAGGCTGGCGAAGTGGTAGTTGCGGGTGAACGGGAATGTATCGGTGCCCGCGCGGAACTGCTGCGAGACCTTCTTCCGGTGGATGTCCGAGCCGGTCCAGAAGGTGCTGTCGGCGCCGGCCTTGGTGACTGCATACCAGCGGCCGAGAGAGCCCTCGGTGTAGGGAATGAGGTTCTCGTCCTCCGTCAGGTAGGCCAGGAACTGTTTGCCGAGCTTCTCGTTCCTGGCGCCCTTGAAGACCACCGCCAGCTTGATCGCCGCAAGGTAGTTCATCGGCGTGCCGTCCGGCTTGTTGGGCCAGAGGGCGGTTTCGATGTTCTCCTCGTAGTTCTTCTTTGCCTGCTCACGTTGCTCGGCAGTCGACGTCTGGTTGTTCGAGTCGTCGAGCCACTTGGCGGCGATCGAGATCGTCGCGTTATGCGTCATGAGCGTCGTCTTGTTGTGGAAGTTGACGTTGTTGTCCGGATCCTTCCAGTTGATCGCCGAGGATGGCGTGCAGCCCTTGATCGCGGTGTCCGTGTAGTCCTTCAGCGCCGCGGCCAGGTGCTTCCTGTTCTGCGGATCGTCGACGATGACTTTGC
Organism: Lautropia sp.; assembly: GCA_013813615.1. Lineage (GTDB taxonomy): Bacteria > Pseudomonadota > Gammaproteobacteria > Burkholderiales > Burkholderiaceae_E > Lautropia. Next base: position 696 of record JACCRJ010000374.1, read on the forward strand.
CTTCGTTGTCGACCAGTTTCACCTTGTGCGCCAACATGAACTGGTGAAAGCTGAAGAACGAGTCGGTGCCGTCCACCCCCATCGGCTGGCCGATGGCATAGGACCGCTTGCCGCTCGCCTTGCGATGCGCCGGCTGGACCTTGTCGCACCAGAAGGTCCAGTATTCGGTCCAGCCGGTGGGGATGTCCGAAGGCTTGAAGCCGGCTTCCGCCAGCATGTCCTTCCAGTAGTTGACGTGCATCGTCTGCTGGTAGATCGGCATGGCGTAATAGGCCTTCTTGCCGTCCTGCCCCGTGAACCAGGCGGTGGAAATGGTGTTATCCAGGAAACGGCCCTTGATCGGTTCGATAATGTCCGTCAGGTCGGCCAGGCGCCCTTCGGCCGCCCACTTGCCGGCGACCTGGAAGTCGAAGGTGTGGCCCATCGCGACATCCGGGATGGAACCCGCGCCGAGTGCGGCGACGGTCTTGGGAATGACGTCCTGGACCGCGTAGAGCGAGAGCTCGACCTTGGTGTTGGTCTTCTTCTCGAAGCGCTGGATCATCTCGTTCAGCGCCTTGTCCTCTGCCGGGTAGAAACCCTTGGTCCACCAGACAACCAGCTTCTCCTGCGCCGATGCGCCGGTAGGCAGCACCGCCAGGGTGCTCATGGCGATGCCGACGGCGCACGCGCCCAGCTTCCTCTTGAATCTCATGAAAAATGTCTCCGTGGTTATATCGTCCGTACCAGTCGGCAGGGCGGCTTTTGCCCAAGGCGCCGGCTTGGTCCAACCGTTCAGGAATCATAGCTGCTAATTGGCGGCCCGGGGCTACTGCCTCGCCGGCTCCTGCTCCGCCGACTCCGGGCCAACCGCTAGCGTCGAACGTTCAGCTGTTCGCGAAACCCTTCGCGGATCCGCCGGTTGGACTCACGCACGTCGGCAACGAAGCCGGACCAGGGGATGTCGGTAATGGCAACCAGCCCGAGATGGCCGTTCTCGCCGTCGAGCCAGCGACCGGTGACCGGCTGGTCCAGGTACTGGAACCAGTGGGCACCCACGAAGTCCGGATTGGCCAGTACCGACTTCAGCATCCGCGCGTACGCGGGGCCTCGGTCGGCTTCGCTCGGGACCGGCATGACGCCGTGCCAGAACGGGCCACGGTCGCTGGATCCGAAGTGGAATTCGGTCAGCAGGGCGGGCTTGTCCAGCTTGCGGAACGCGGCTGACTCGAAGCCGACGTTCACGGACGGCAGGTAGAGGTTGAAGCTGACCACGTCGCACCATGTCGCGCAGGCCTGCAGGACCTCCGGATTGCGGCTGGCGAAGCGGGCGCCGAGGTAGAGGTGATTGGGGTCGTGGCGCTTGAGCGTGCCGGCCACCTGCTCGAAGTAGCGTTGCGCATGCAGGCTCAGGAAGGCCGACAGGTCCGCTGCGACGGCGGCGATCCGTCCATCGGGAAGCTGCCCGGCTGCCAGCGGCGCCTGCAGGGCTTCCCACGAGGCCAGGGGCTTCTGCCAGCTCGCCGACAGTTTCTGGATCGACCCCTGATGACGGCTGCGAAGCAGCTCCAGCAGCGCGCGCTTCGCGTAGGCGTGGGGCTGGTTCGCGTCACCCCCGAGCACGGAATACGCGAGGGCGTAACGAACCTGCGGATCGGTGGCTGCGCCGTTGCCCCAGCCGAGCTCGTTGTCGATGAAGTAGCCGATCAGGTAAGGGTCGTCCTTCAGCGGCCTCGCTTGCTTTTCGATGGCGCGCTCCAGCGCCTGCGCGAACCGCGGGTCGAAGGGGTCGGCGATGCCGGCCCACCAGTTGTTGCCGTCGGAGAGCTTGCTGAATCCGCCAGCCACGTGGATCGTGCGCGTGTAAGGGATCCGCGCGTCCGCACTGACCGCGTGATCGCTCCAGCTGCCGATCGTGTTGAAGTTCCATTGCCTGAGGCGATCGCGGGTGCGCGTCAGCCACTGCGCCGCAAAGTCCGGCCCGTCGCGGCGGTACAGGTTGGCGCGATAGAAGTCGTAGGTTTTGCCCTTGCCGAAGCCGCGGCCTCGTTGCGCGCCGGCGTCGAGCGGCAGCGCATCGGCACTGTCCTGGCGGCCCTGGAATCGCGCCAGCGGATGGCCCGGCGCGGGCAGCTCGGCGAACATGAATTCGCGCCCTTCGACGAAGGTCTGGCTGTTGTCGAGCTGGATCGCGTTGACGCCGAGCGAGAAGAACGGGTTGCCCAGAGGGGTGAGAAGCAGCCAGCGGCCCGGTCCAGCCCCGTCCCGGATCCGGGCCGTGCGGAAAAAGCCCTTCGTCCCTGCAGCCGGCTGCGCCGGCACCTCGACCCCCAGGATTCCGCCATAGTCATCGAGCCGCTCATCGGCAGATCCGGTCGTGGCGCCATGTTCAGCCTTGACATCCGCCCCGGCGGACGCGACTGGAACCGGCTCCTTCGAGCGCGCGAATGCGGCGAAGGCGCCGTCCGCATCGGTGCTCGCGCGAGCATCCGGGCGGAACTTCTCATCCCACTCGCCGCGGACGTATTGCCCGTAGGCATCGACGATGCGGGTGTAGGCCAGGCGTTCCTGTCCATCGGCGACGGTAGCCGTGGGCTCGATGAAGATCTTGCCGATCCGCAACGTCTGTGGCGCGTCGGGCCGGGGCATCGCGATCCGGATCCCTGCAATCCGGCGCTTGTCCACCTCCCCGGTGATAGCGAGGGCCACGGCCACCGGGGCCTTGTCCTGCAACCACGGAATCGGCGGCCCGGCAACCATGCCCCAGCGCCGGGGCTGCGTTGCCTGCAGCGGAATGGTCAGCGTGATCGGTCCGCCCGGCGGCAACCCCACCGTGGCATCGAGGGTGGCGCCGGCCCGATCGGTGATGCGGACCTGCACAGTGACAGCCCATCCCATCGCGTTCTGCAGGTGCAGCCGGACCTCGGTTGCGCCACTCCAGTTCCAGCCATCGGCGCCGGCGCGTACCTCCAGCGCAGGTTCGCCCGACGGCTGGTAGCGGACCGGCACGAAACCGTCCCCGTCGGCCTTGGCGATCTCGACATCGGCGGACTCGATGCGGAGGGTGTTGTCCGGTGCCGCCAGATCGGCGACCAGTTGCGCCTGCGCGGGTGAGATTACCGTCATCGACAGGGAGAGTGCGATCATCAAGGCAAGCGCCACTGCAGCCGCGACAGCGCGCGACCGGCGGCCGATCTGGCAGGACCGGCTCATGCAGCAGGCGCCGTCAGTTCACTCAGGACATGCTCGACCTGCAGGCACACCCCGGCCAGGCCCTGGTA
>JACCRJ010000382.1 GCA_013813615.1 Lautropia sp.
GTCGATTACCCCTCCGAGCAACATCGATGCCAGACCCCGCCTGATGCGAGTCCCGTCCCTCTCCGCGCGCGAGATTCCGATCGCGCTGCTGGCAGTCTGCTTCGCGATGGCGGCATGTGCATACTGGGTGGGAAAGGGCCAGCCGAAGGCGATTGCGGAAGGCGCGAGCGACCGGATCCAGTGCGTCTCCTATGCCCCTTACCGCAAGACTGACGAGTCGCCTTTCCTCGAGGAAACCGTCGTCTCCGAAGCGCGGTTGCTGGAAGATTTGAAGCTGCTATCCGCCCGCACGGGGTGCGTGCGCACCTATTCCGTGCAGCAGGGCCTGGACGCGGTGCCGCGGGTCGCACAGTCCCTGGGCATGAAGGTGATGCTGGGCGCCTGGCTCGGCCGCGAGCGGGTCAAGAACGAAGAGGAGCTCGAGAAGGCCATCGCCCTGGCGAACCAGTTCCCGGAGACGGTGAACGCCGTTATCGTCGGTAACGAGGTACTGCTCAGGCGAGAACTGCCGGAGTCGGTCATCGCGGATTACCTGCAACGGGTGCGCCGTGAGACGAAGACACCGGTCACCTACGCGGACGTCTGGGAATTCTGGATGCAGCACCGCGGGCTGGCCGACCATGTGTCCTTCGTCACGATTCATATCCTGCCGTACTGGGAAGACCATCCGGTCGGGATCGATGTCGCGATCGAGCATATCGTCACCATCGCCGAGGAGATGCGCAAGGCGTTCAATGGCAAGGACGTGCTGATCGGTGAAACCGGCTGGCCGAGCGCCGGCCGCAGCCGTCGGGCCGCCGTGGCGAGCCGGGCGAACCAGGCCAGGTTCTTCCGCCAGTTCACCCGGGCTGCCGCCGAACACCGGCTGCGCTACAACTTCATCGAGGCGTTCGACCAGCCCTGGAAGCGGCGCATGGAAGGCGCGATGGGCGGGCAGTGGGGGCTCTTCGACAGCGCCGGCGAGGCCAAGTTCCCGGCGAAAGGCCCGGTGGCAGAGGATCCGCAGGCGCATCGGGGCCTGGTCGCGGCTGCGGCCGGCCTGCTCCTGTTCGTCGCGGCGGCCTTCATCGCCCGCGCCCGCGCCTGGCAACTGACGACCGCTGCGGCGATGGGCGCCGCCAGCGGCGCGGTCATCGCGGCCCAGTGGCAGTACATGGTCGTGTGGAACCGTTATTGGACGGAGTGGACGGCGACCGGCGCCTATGCCCTTGCTGCGGTGGCCTTCGTGCTGGCTGCCTTGCAGGCCATTCGCAGCCGGCTGCGGCCGGGGCTGCAGACGGCAACGTTACCGTTCCCGCCCTCAAAGGCGCCGTTCGCTGCCCGGGCAGTACCGTCGGCGCGGGCAGTGCTGGCGGCGCGGCGATCTGGCGGGCGGGTGGAAGGCTCGCTGCAATGGCTCAGCCTGCTGCGGCTCGCCTTCCTCTTCGGCGGCGCCGCCATGGCCCTGCTGCTGGTGTTCGACGCGCGGTATCGCGGCTTTCCGGTGCCGCTTTATGCACTGCCGCTGATGTCGTTGCTGCTGCTTCTTCTGGCCGGCTTCGAGACCAGCATCTTCGACGTGGAAGAGGCTGTGCTTGCGACGCTCATCCTTGCCTGTGCGCTCGTGTTCATTGCCATGGAGCGGCTGTCGAACCTGCAGGCGCTGGTGTTCGGCCTGCAGATGATCCTCTTTGCCGGTGCCGCTACGGGCTTTCGCTACTGGCGATACCGCCTTCGGCAGGGGCGCCCGGAGGCAGCCGACCAAGCCGGGGCCTGAAGATCACCAGCGTGCCGAGGAGGACGCCGACGACCGCCGGCTCGTAGGAATAGAGGATCAGGCCGGCGAGGCCCAGGGCGAGCGCCAGCTGGCCCAGCCACCGGTGCCGCAGAATGGTCGCGGCGACACCGGCACTCAGCGCCGCCCAGCCGATCTCCTCGAATCGGAAAGCCATGATCAGCGCGGTGCGCGCGGCACACCAGCCCGACCAGGGCGCCGGGTCGCAGGCATGTCCGATATGGCTAGGCTCGATGGCCCAGACCCTGAGCGCCACGGCCGCTGCGAGCACGAGCACCGGCAGGACGAAATGTCGCAGACGGATCATGGTGCCGCCTCAGCGCTGCGTGCTTGTCCCCCCGAGGGGAGCGAGCCCGCCTTCGGGCGGCCGGGCGGCGTGCTCGGCCCCCTGCTGCGCGCTGTCCCCCCGAGGGGGAGCGAGCCCGCCTTCGGGCGGCCGGGCGGCGTGCTCATCAAAATCTCAGCTGCCTTTGCGCATCATGTCAAAGAACTCGCCGTTGTTCTTGGTCTGCTTCATCTTGTCGAGCAGGAACTCCATGGCCTGCAACTCGTCCATGTCGTGGAGGAGGCGGCGCAGGATCCAGACCTTCTGCAGGATCTCCGGCTTCATCAGAAGCTCCTCGCGGCGGGTGCCGGAGCGGTTGATGTCGATGGCTGGATAAATCCGTTTTTCCATCATCCGGCGGTTCAGGTGGATTTCCATGTTGCCGGTCCCCTTGAACTCCTCGTAGATGACCTCGTCCATCCGGCTGCCGGTATCGACCAGCGCAGTGGCGATGATGGTCAGGGAGCCGCCTTCCTCGATGTTGCGGGCTGCACCGAAGAATCGCTTGGGCCGCTGCAGCGCATTGGCGTCGACGCCGCCGGTAAGCACCTTGCCGGACGCCGGCACCACGGCGTTGTAGGCGCGCGCCAGGCGGGTGATGGAATCGAGCAGGATAATCACGTCCTTCTTGTGCTCGATCAGGCGCTTGGCTTTTTCGATCACCATTTCCGCCACCTGCACGTGCCGCGTGGCCGGCTCGTCGAACGTGGAGGAGACGACTTCGCCCCGGATGGACCGCTGCATCTCCGTCACCTCTTCCGGACGCTCGTCGATGAGCAGGACGATGACGACGGATTCGGGATGATTGGACGTGATGGCGTGAGCGATGTGCTGCAGCATCACCGTCTTGCCGCTCTTCGGGGGCGCAACGATCAGGCCGCGCTGGCCTTTGCCGATGGGCGCGATGATGTCGATGATGCGCCCGGTGATGTTCTCGTCTCCCTTGATGTCCCTTTCCAGATGCATCACCTTGTTCGGGTGCAGCGGGATCAGGTTCTCGAAGAGGATCTTGTGCTTGGAGTTCTCCGGCGGCTCGCCGTTGATCTGGTCCACCTTCACCAGCGCGAAATACCGCTCGCCGTCCTTCGGGGTGCGGACTTCGCCTTCGATCGTGTCGCCGGTGTGAAGGTTGAAGCGACGGATCTGCGACGGCGAGATGTAGATGTCGTCCGGGCTCGCCAGGTAAGAGGTTTCCGGAGTCCGCAGGAAGCCGAAGCCGTCCGGAAGCACCTCCAGGACGCCGTCACCGAAGATCTGGTCGCCGCCCTTGGCCTTGCGCTTGAGAATGGCGAACATCAGTTCCTGCTTTCGGAGCCTGTTCGCACTCTCGATGTCCAGTGCAAGTGCCATCTCAATCAATTGCGACACGTGAAGTGCCTTCAGCTCGGACAGATACATGTGATAGGGAAGACTGGAGGTTGTTTGGAGGGGTGCGCCGAGGCGATCGCCGGGCGCGTAGCACACTGAGGGCTTGAAACGATTTGCCGATCGGCGCTGTGACAGGATAGGCTCAGCGCGCTGGCGGAACCCCGGCAGTACCTGGAAACGCTCGCGCCCCGGACTGATTCGCGCGGACCCTTGGGGGTTCCAGCACGCGACCGAAACGGTCAGGACGGCGGGTAACTGTACTACGAATGCGGGTGTGGCGCAAAACTTCCGCGGGCCGGGTGGGCGAGAGGGACCGGTGGGCGGTAGGCTAGCAGTTGCGTCGCCAGGTGCTGGAGGGAGCGCAGAAACGGGGATCGATGCCGGGAGATGCGCAGGCCACGGCAACGATCGCCGCGGTCGGGCCTGAACGGTAGATCGGGAGGGGTCTACAGGTTGCTGTCGAGAAAGGCGGTCAACTGGCTCTTCGAGAGCGCGCCGACCTTGGTAGCCACGACCGCACCGTTCCTGAACAGCATGAGCGTCGGAATCCCGCGGATGCCGTACTTGGAGGCTATCTCCTGGTTCTCGTCGACGTTGACCTTGGCGATGTTCAGCTTGTCGGCGTAATCACGCGAAACCTCGTCGAGGATCGGCGCGATCATCTTGCAGGGGCCGCACCATTCGGCCCAGTAGTCGACCAGCACCGGCGCCTCGGCCTTCAGAACCTCGGCCTCGAACGAATCGTTTGAAACTTGTTTGATGCTCATTTGCTATCTCCTGCGGACCTAAAATAGCACAGCATGTCTGTCGTCGTCCGCGCTTACCCTGCCATCGTAAACGAATCCGCCGGACTGGATACGGGAGCTACCGGCGCGCAGGGAGTCTTTCCCTGACCGCTGCCGCATCCATTGCGCACGCGAAGCGACCGGGGGGCCGCAGGGCCACTGATACAATGGCCATGGACGGGCCTCCTCGCATTGCGGCTCGGTGAAACTGGTCAGATCCGGAAGGAAGCAGCCACAGCCGTCAACTGCAAGTGCCGAGGGTCAGGCTCGTCCACCTGAATTCCGTCCCGGACGTCAAACGGTGCAGCCTCCCCCATCCCATCAGGTCCTGGCCCGCAAGTGGCGCCCGCGAGACTTTGACTCGCTGATCGGACAGGACACCGTGGTCCGGGCGCTGCGCCACGCGCTGGATAACAACCGCCTGCATCATGCGTACCTGCTCACCGGCACCCGCGGCGTCGGCAAGACCACTGTCGCCAGGATTCTCGCCAAGGCGCTGAACTGCGAAACCGGCGTGACGTCGCGTCCCTGCGGCGTCTGCAATGCCTGCCTCGGCGTCGACCAGGGCCGCTTCCCGGACTACGTCGAGATGGACGCCGCCTCCAACCGCAAGGTGGAGGAAATGACGGTGGTCCTGGAGAACGCGGCCTATTCGCCCAGCATCGGCCGGTACAAGGTCTTCGTCATCGACGAGGTCCACATGCTGACCAACCACGCCTTCAACGCGATGCTGAAGACGCTGGAAGAGCCGCCGGCGCATGTCATCTTCGTGCTGGCCACCACCGATCCGCAGAAAGTGCCGGTGACGGTGCTGTCGCGCTGTATGCAGTTCGGCCTGCGCAACATGACCGTGCCGGCAGTGGCGGCGCATCTCGCGCATGTGCTGCGGGAGGAGGGAATCGCCTTTGACGCACCGGCGCTGGACCTGCTCGCCCGCGCTGCGGCCGGCAGCATGCGTGATGCGCTGTCGCTGCTCGACCAGGGGATCGCGCTCGGCGGCGGTTCTGTCGCGCTCGAGTCCGTCAGGGAGATGCTCGGTTCGGTCGATGCGCAGGTGGTCTCGCAACTGCTGCAGTTGCTCGCGCAGGGCAGGCCGCCAGACGTTATCGCGCTCGCGGACGAGATGGACGCGACCAACATGCCCTTCGGCCAGGTACTGATGGCGCTGGCGCGGGCGTTGCAGCGGGTGGCGCTGGTGCAGCTGGATCCGGCCCTCGGGCAGGACGTCGCCGCCGACGCTGCCGACGAACCGTCGATTAC
>JACCRJ010000152.1 GCA_013813615.1 Lautropia sp.
ATCCGTGGAAGCTCACCCACAGTGCCGGTGGTTCCAGTGGCGGGGCCGGCGCGGCGGTGGCCGGGCGCCTGGTACCGATCGCCCATGCCTCCGACGGCGCCGGTTCGATCCGCATCCCGGCCAGTTGCTGCGGGCTGGTCGGGCTCAAGCCCAGCCGCGCGCTGATGCCGAACGGGCCCCTGAATGGCGAGGCGTGGGGCGGCCTGGCGATGGAGCATGTCATCACCCAGTCGGTGCGGGACTGCGCCCTCGCGCTTGCGGCCAGCGCCGGCGCGGATGTCGGCGCCCTGTATCCGGCGCCGGCGGTGTCGAGCCGGGGCTTGCGTCGGGTGGCTGCGCTGGCAGGGCAAGCCGATGGTGCGCAAGGCGAGTCCCACGCCGTCCGGTCTCGCCGCCAGCGGTTACGGATCGGGTACATCGACAGCGACTTCGAGGGGCGCCCGGTCGACCCGCGGATCGCCGCCGCGGTGGTGCAGGTGGCGAGGACGCTCGAGGAACGCGGCGGCCATCGGGTGGAGGCGGCACGGGTGCCGGTCGCGACCTCCGACATCGTCGAGACGGTCGTGAGAACGATGACCTGCTGGACCGCCGCCGGGATCGAGCGATTCTGCCGGGCCAATCACCTCGACCCGGCGACGCTTCCGGAAGAAGCGCTCGAGCCCTCCACCTGGGGCGCCTTCAGAGCCGGCAAGGCGCTCAGCGCCTCCGAATACATCGAGCTGCAGGCCGGGACCAACCGCATCGCCCGTGCGATCGGGGCAGCGGTCGACCGCTTCGACGTTCTGCTGCTGCCGGTGCTGGCGGAACTGCCAGCCGTCCTCGGCCGTTTTGCAATGGACAACCCCGACTATCTCGACTACCGGCTCGGGCAGAATGGTCTGATTCATTATTCTCCCTTCACGCCGCTAGCCAACCTGACGGGGCAGCCGGCGCTGTCGCTGCCGCTGGCGATGACCGAAGGCCTGCCGATCGGCGTCCAGCTGGTCGGTCGGATCGGCGGCGATGCTGGCCTTCTCGCGTTGGCCGCGGACCTGGAGCGTTGGATGCCGTGGCGCGGGCGCATGCCGCCGCTGCTGTCATGACGGACGCTGTCGCGTGGCGGATAATCGACAGCCTGCTAAAGGGTTCCTGCCATGGTCCGTTTCCTGATTCCTGCGCTGATCGTCTTCAACCTGGTGCTTTTCGGCCGGGGGATGGGCTGGCTGCCGGGCCTGATCGGAGACATACCCGATCCCGGCCGGATCTCACGGCAGGTCAATCCGGAACAGGTCAAGATCCTGCCGGCCCCGCCGGCGCCGCCGCTCGGCAGGATTCCAGCGCGGCCTTGAGCGGTTCGGGACCAGGGCCGCCACCGATGCAAGCCGTCTTCAGTCGTGCGGGTCTTCGGTGAAGCACGTCTTCACCTATGGCTCGCTCATGTTCGACCGGGTGTGGTCCGGCGTCGTCGGCGGGGATTACCCGGCTGCGGCTGCGACGCTGCCGGGTTACCTGCGGGAGCGGGTCCGGGGGCAGGACTATCCGTCTCTCGTGCATGCGCCGTCGCACGGGGCGGGTTGCCCGCAAGCGTCGGTCGACGGCGTCCTCTATCTTGGCGTCAACGACGCCGACCTGGCGGTGCTGGACCGATTCGAAGGGTCCGACTACCGTCGCATTCCGGTCGAGGTGTTGCTTCGGGAGGAAGCGTCGGTCGACCCGGCGGGTCGCTTCGTCGCCGGCAGCAGGCTGTCGGCGGACACCTACCTGTTCACTGCCCGCGCGAAGGTCGAGCCGGGTCCGTGGGATCCGCGACGATTCGAGCGGGAGTGGATGGAGCGCTTCCTGCGGGAGTATCCGCCTCCGCCGGCCCCAGGCGGAAGGGGACGCGGCTGATGGCGACGGGATCCAGCACCTGGAAACCGGTGCGACCGGGCTGCGCGATCTGGCGCATCGCTTGCGCCACCTTCGCCGCCGGCGTCGGCCGGTATTTTTCCAGCGGCCCCAGCAGCAGGGGCCCGAGGACTCGTCCGACCACGCGCGCTGCCGTCTCCCCCGGCCGCGGCTCGGCTCGCACGCCATCCAGGAACGACGGCCGCAGCGCCGCAGCATGCGGCAGGCCCAGCGCCTTGACCGCCTCTTCCGCTTCACCCTTGACACGCAGGTAGAAAACGCGTGATTTCGGGTCCGCGCCCAGGCTGCTGACGAAGACGAAGTGCCGCGCGCCGCCCCGCTTCGCCAGCTTCGCCATTTCCAGGACGAGGTCGTAATCCACCGCACGGAAGGCGGCCTCGCTGCCGGCTTTCCTGATAGTCGTGCCGAGGGCGCAGAAGACGGTGTCAAGCTGCACGCTGGGATTCCATTCGCCGATGCGCGAAAAGTCGACGATCTCGATCTGCAGCGGCGGCTCGGTCACCGGCGGCTGGCGCCGCGCCAGCACCACCACCGGCGCGAAGCGCCGGTCGCGGCGCAGCTGATTGCACAGTTCGGTCCCGACCATGCCGGAGGCGCCGGCAACCAGCGCGATGCGCTGGCCCGCCGGATCGTCGGCCAGCATGTTTTCCTCGGTCTGCACTTGCTCGGCTCCTCGCTCGCGGTATCGGGTCTCTGCAGCGTCAGGCAAAGGTATCAGATGACGCGGCCGATCAGATGAAAAGCGTCAGGACGCCGGTGTAGCCGTAAAGCGTGTCCCTCGCAATCTCGCCGTTGGCGTAGAAACCCACCAGCGGGAAGTCGCCCAGGTTGGCCTTGATCAGGCTCATCTCATGGCCGGCGTCGCCGAAGAGCGCCTCGCCTCGCGCCACGCAGGAGACGTAGATGCCGCCGCGGATGCTGTGCCCTTCCGACTCGATTTCCTCGCGCAGTTCGGTCGTCATCCGGATGAGATCCTGGCGCGCAGCGCGGGCATCCCGGGTGCAGAAGATCAGCCGCTCCCCCACTTCGGGTTGTTCCGCAATCGCCACCAACCGGTTCAAGGGGTCGATGCCGACCACGTTGCGCACGCGGTAGTCCGCAAAGCCGAAGCCTCGCTGGGTATTGGCTGCGGCGATGCCTGCGAACAGGCCGTTCCTCAGTCGCCCCGCCGGCAAAGCATCCAGGAGCCTCTCGCCGTCACGGCTGACGCGGATTTCGGCTGCGACGTCTAGATCCGAGAGGAGGGTATCGAGTGCCGGCTCGTCGTCGAGCGAGGTGATCAGGTTGCCTTCGCAGGCGGTGATCCGGTGGTCTGCCGCCAGCGGCGAGCAGCCCTGGGTGACCCGGGTGCGGATACCCACGTCGCTGGCGAACGCGACGCCGGACATACCCCCCGAGAAGGTGTGGTTGGCGATCTGCGGCAGGGGCGGGATGTCGCCGCTCGACAGGCCGCCGAAGAGATAACCCGCCTCGACCTTGCCGGACAGCTCGTGGATGAGGCCTTCCAGGTCGACGAGGCCCGGATCGGCATGCACCAGTGCCGCCCAGGCAGCATCGGCGCCGGTGACGGTCTTGGTGCCAGGCGATGGCAACCGGGCGGTTCCGGAGAAGACGCTGAAGCTCCCCGGCGGCAGTGCCGCAATCATGATGGCGATCGCGGGCTCGTTGCGATACTCGACCCCGCTCGAGAGAATTGCGCTTCCGACGGTACCGACCCAGTCGATGACGCGGGTGCGGGTCTTCAGCAGCATCAGGATTTCGCTGGCGCACTCGGCCAGCGGTGCGCCGATGTAGACGAAGCCGAGGTTGCCGCGGCTGCTGTAGTTCGGGTTGTTGACCTGTCGCTCGACCTGCTCCAGCGCGAGTTCGGTACACATCCGCCACTGCGGATGGGTGGCGTGTCCGTAGCGAAACAGCGTGTTCATTCCTGCTCCCTGGCGTTGCCCTTCTTGCCGCGCCTGGGCTTCCTGGCCTTGCCGGCACCCCCGGCCTTGCCGCCACCGGCGGACTTGCGCGTTCCTCCCGGGGTGGGGGTGCGAGGTGACATCGGTGTGCCGGCATCCGCCGAGGCGGCCGTCTGGCCGGTTGCCGCCTGCGCGATCTGCCGGAAGTTCTCCTGCAGCATCTGCCACCAGCCGAGTGGATCGATACCGGCGCCCTTCGCGGCCAGTTGCTGCTCGCCTGCCGAAGCCGTTTCGGCAGCGGCACCCGCCGGGCTGTGCGCCGCGGCACCCGCCACCCGGGCGTGCGTCGCGGCCTGCTGGCCGCCAGTCTTGGTTGCCCCGGCGTCATCCTCCGAGGGCGCGGCAGCCGCAGGCCACGAGAACGGTAAAGATGACGGCATCGCCAGGGGCGACCAGTCGAAGCCGGCCGCCGGCATGCCGGCTGGTGCGGCGGTACCTGCGGGCTCGACGGCCCCCGGCGCCGTCACGGACTTCTGGGCCGCTGCGGCCGCAAAACGTGCGAACGTCTGCGCCAGCGCGCCATCGGCAGGTTTGGCGGCCGGCCCAAAGCTCTCGGACACGGAGTTGAAGGCATTGAGCGTTCCGCGCTGGATCTCCAGGCCCTGGATCGTGCTGCGCAGCATGGTCTGGTTCAACGACAGCCACTGCTCGACCGCCCGCAGGTCCCGGATACGCTTGTCGATCTCCGCGACGTCGAGCGTCGGCGTGAAGGGCGTTGCAAGGCTGAAGTTGGACCAGGCCCGCTTGACGAGGTCCATGCTGTCCATGACCTGGCCGAGACCCGCCAGGGCCATCTGGTTTACGTCGATTCCCTGGGAGCTGCTCGACATGGGGATCTCCCGTTATGTTCGATGGGTCGGGAATGCAGTCGTGACCGCGACCCCGAAATGTGCGCGTGCAGCGCGCCTGTGTCAGATCTGGTTCGCGATGACTTCCTGCTCGATGGCGCCGAAGATCGACTTGCCTGCCGCGTCCAGCATCTCGATGCGGATGCGATCGCCGAACTTCATGAAGGGTGTGCTGGCCTTGCCGTCCTTGATCATCTCGAGGGCCCGGACTTCCGCGATGCAGGAGTAGCCGCGGCTTGCGTCCTTGTTGGAGACGGTTCCCGAGCCGACGATGGATCCGGCGCGCACCCTGCGGGTCTTGGCCATGTGCGCGATCAGCTGGGAGAAGCTGAACACCATGTCGTCCCCGGCCTGCGCCTGCCCCACCTGCTTGCCGTTCCAGAAACAGTCGATCGGCAGATGCAGCCTGGCGTCGCGCCAGGCGCTGCCGAGCTCGTCCGGCGTGACGGCCACCGGCGAGAAAGCAGTAGCTGGTTTCGACTGGAAGAAGCCGAAGCCTTTGGCCAGTTCTGCCGGAACCAGGTTGCGCAGGCTCCAGTCGTTGACCAGCATCAGCAAGCGGATCTGGTCGGCGGCTTGGGGCGGCGTCGCGCCCATCGGCACGTCCTCGACGATCACCGCAACCTCAGCTTCAAAGTCGATGCCCCAGTCCTCTGAGGCAAAGAGTGCGTCGTCCGTGGGACCGAGGAAGTCGTCGGACCCGCCCTGATACATCAGCGGGTCGGTCCAGAAGCTGGCTGGCAACTCGGCGTTGCGCGCCTTGCGCACCAGCTCCACATGGTTCACGTAGGCCGACCCGTCTGCCCACTGAAAGGCCCGCGGCAGCGGCGCCATGCACTGATAGGGGTCGAACTCGAAGGCGTGCTTGGCCTTGCCCTGGTTGAGCAGGTCGGAGAGGTCCTGGAGCTGCGGCGCGTGGAACGACCAGTCGTCCAGCGCCCGCTGCAGCGTAGCCGCGATGCCGTCCGCCAGCGCTGCGGTCTTGAGGTCCTGCGATACCACGGCCAGCTGGCCGTCACGGGTCGCGTCTTTGATGGTGGCTAGCTTCATGGCCTCGGACCCGGAACAATCGTCACAGAATACCAAACGATGCAGCGCCGCGCGGCCAGCCTGACCGGGGCTCGGAAAACAGAGGATACTCGCCTCGATGCCTGCCCTCACTGCTGCCCTCACCCCCGACCAGGAGCAGGGATGAATCGATGACCGATATCGATACCTTGAGACGAATCCTCGCCACCAGCCGCGTGATAGCAGTGGTAGGGCTGTCCGCGGAATGGCATCGGCCGAGCTTCTTCGCCGCGAAGTACATGAAGGAACATGGCTACCGGATCGTGCCGATCAACCCGAAGTATCCGTCGATACTCGGCGAGCCCAGCTATCCGTCGCTTCAGTCGCTGCCGCCCGACCTCGCTGCCGCCGTCGACATCGTCGACTGCTTCCGGCGCACGGAAGACATCCTCCCGATTGCCCAGGATGCGGTCGCGATCCGCGCGAAGGTGCTGTGGCAGCAGATCGGCGTCAGGAACCTCGAGGCGGATGCGCTGGCCCGGCAGCACGGGCTCGATTCGGTGATGGACCGGTGCGTGAAGATCGAGCATGCGCGCCTGTTCGGCGGCCTCAGCTGGGCGGGGGTCAACACCGGCATCATCTCCGCGCGGCGCCCGCGGTACCTGCCATAGGAGCCTGCGCGGCGGCCGGCAGCGAGAAGATGGGGTGCTCCATCGAGGCCATGTCGTCCTTGGGAATCGCGTCCAGGACGTCGCAGATGTTCGAGGCACCCAGATCGCCGGAAGCTCGGCTTGGCTGACGGAAACCGCGAGCGACGCCGGCTGTGGTTCGTCATCGACGAGCTGGATGCGCTGGGGCGAATCCACGGCTTGAAAGACGCCCTGGCGCGGTTGCGCAAGGCGGGTGGCCGCTGTGTGATCGGCTTTCAGTCGATCGCCCAGGTCAGCACAACGTATGGTCAGGGGGAAGCCAGGACCATCGTCGAGAACTGCTCCAACTCCCTGATCCTGCGGTGCTCCGCCAGCGAGGGCGGCGGGACGTCGGAATTTGCCTCCCAGCTCATTGGTCAGCGCGAGATCGCGCGCGAGACGGTATCAGTCTCGCATTCCAGCAGCTTTCTTCAGGGCAAGCAGCGTTCGGTGAGCTATGGAACTGAACATCGTGTTGAACAGGCAGTGCTTCCTTCGGAGATTGAAGCGCTTCCCGACCGGCAGGGCCATCTTAAGGCCGCGTCCTCGGCTGTCTGGGTAAGGGTTGTAGTTTGACTTGCGCGGAGCGTGACCACAGCGGGACCTTCTGGCCCGGTGAGGGGTAGGGTTGCCCCACTGTAGACCTTAGACGCATCAGCGGCCTTCTAAGGCCGCGCGGGGCATAAAGGGGCTGCCGTGGCCCTACGACCACAAGAGAAGTCTTCAAAAGGGACCCACTACAGTGAACAGATGAAGCGAACTCTTGAATGTAACTACAAAAGA
>JACCRJ010000405.1 GCA_013813615.1 Lautropia sp.
CGATACTGTTTCGTCGCCGGACATCCTGCGGTAGTCCCTCAGCATGATGGCCACGGCGCCGGTCTGGCGCGCGTAGTCGCGCCAGACGCCGGCGACGAATACCGGGATCGACTCGCCCTTCAGCGGAATCCTCTGCAGCGAGCCGACGGAGAATCCGTAGAGTGACACCATGGCTTCGGAAACATAGATGGGAACGGCGCCGGCAGGCGGTTCGAGCGCCGGCCCGGTCAGCGGCAGTTGCTGCTCGATCGGACGGTCCTCGAAGTTGCGGGCCAGCAGGAGCACCGCGGCGCGGTTCGGATCCAGGATCATGTCCGTCGAGCGCAGGAACTGCGCCCGTTCGATGCCGGTAATCGCCAGGATCGCCCGCTGCGAAGGGGTGTCGATCGCGCCTTGCAGGGCCGCCGGCGCCCGCGCGTACAGGTCCGCCGGCAGGACCTTGCCGAGCCAGTCGTCGACGGACAGGCGAAAGCTCGACACCATGATCACCATCGCGCAGGTCAGCGCGAAGCTCGCCACCACGCCTGCCAGTGCGACAGCCACCGACGCCGGCGCCTGCTTCTGCCGGGTCACCGCCAGCCAGGCGAGCGGGCGCCGCCAGAGCCCCTTCGCCGCAAGGTGCGTGAGCGGGCCGAGCGCAGCGCGTATCACAGCCGGGATCAGGCTGATGCCGGCGAACAGGAAGGCCGCGATCGCGAGATAGGCGGCAAGCGGCAGCCCGAGTATCGGCGGCAGCAGCAACAGGGCCGCCCCCGCCGCCGACAGCACCAGTGCCGTGCGCAGATGCCGGAACCGTCGCAGCGTCGTTTCCTCGCTGCCCGCCCTCAGCGCCTGCGCAGCCGGCAGGCGGCGCGCAGCCCGCGCGGGGGCGAGGCAGCCAAGGACCGCGGTGGCGCAGCCCAGCAGGCCGAAGCCGGCGATGGCGAGCGGTCTTGCTGCCAGCGAGCCAGCGCTGCTGCTGAAATAGCCGCCTCCGAGGTCGCCGCCGATGGTGTTCAGCAGGAGGTAGGCGAGCCCGACGCCGCCGGCGACGCCGACGACGGAGCCCCAGATGCCGACCAGCAGGCCCTGCCACAGGAGGGCGCGACTCGCCAGTGCCGGCGGGGCGCCGAGCACGAGGAGCAGCGCCATCTCCTGCTGCTGGCGCACGGCCGCCAGCGACATGGTGGCGAAGACGATGAAGCCGCCGGTCAGCAGTGCAACCAGCGCCAGGACGTTCAGGTTGACCCGGTAGGCGCGCGACAGATTCGACATCCGCTGTTCGCTTGCTTCCGGCGTTACCAGTTGAAGGCCGGCCGGCAACAGAGGCCCCAGGCGATCAAGTACCGGTTGCAGCGCCGCGCCGGGCGCGAGCTGGAGATCGATACGGCTGAGCCTGCCCACGGCGTCGAACGCCCACTGCGCAGCGCCCAGGTCCATCACCGCCAGCGCCTGGCCCGCTGCCGCCCCCGGTACGCGGCCGGCAACCCGCAGCCGGATCGTCTGCGTCCCCTGGCGCAGGAGAATCGAAGATTCCGGATAAGCGGCCGCGGCGCCGTCGGAGAGAAAAATCGCATCGGGCTCGAAGACGTCGGGGCCGCCGGGCGCCGCCTGCGGCATCAGCGCCGGCGTGATCCGCGCGGCGGCGAACAGGTCGAGCGCGATCAGCGGCAGTGGCTCGCGGGCTTCAGGATGGACGGTCAGCTCGAGCACCGGACTGGCGACCGCAATTCCGTCGACAGCGGCGACGATATCGAGCAAGCCCTCGTCCATCAGTCCCTGCGCCGGGCGGACCTGGGCATCCGCCTCGCCGTTGACGGTGGCGATGGCGTGCCGAAACGAATCCAGTGCGGAGGCATTCACCAGGTGGATCGCCAGCGCCAGCGCGACCCCGATCGCAACCGCCGCGACGCTGGCGAGTGTGCGGCCGGGCTGGGCCCGGAAATGCGCCTGGCGAAGCCATCGCAGCAGAATCGAGGCCCCGCGCGCCGCGCCCGGGGCGCCGGGGGTCAGCGTGCGCTGCGCGTCCATCCGGATGTGCGCGGTTCTGTCATGCCGGCAC
>JACCRJ010000421.1 GCA_013813615.1 Lautropia sp.
GGCCGGCGACGAATCGCGGCGCCAGCACCCGTGCCATCGGGTCCACACCCATCATCTCCATCGCGGCCAGTTGCTCCCCGGCCTTCATCAGCCCGATGCCGGCAGTCAGCGATGTGCCGGCCCGGCCGGAAAACAGCAGGGCGGTCACCACCGGCCCCAGCTCCCTGCTCAGGGACAAGGCCACCAGCAGTCCGAGCGCCTCCGACGAGCCGTAACGCTCCAGGGTGTAATAGCCCTGCAGGCCCAGGACGAAGCCGACGAAGAGACCGGAAATGGTGATGATCGAGAGCGAACGATTCCCGATGAAGTACAGCTGCTCGATGATCAGACGCGGCCGGCCCAGGCTGAGGATCGACAGCCACACCAGGCGCACCAGGAAACGAAAACCGAAGCCGAGGTCCGCAAAACGGGCGAGCCCCCACGCCCCCAGCGCGGCGATGTCGTCGATCACAGGCCGAGCTCCTCGGCGACCGGCGCCGCGGGATAGTGGAACGGCACCGGACCGTCCTGGCGCCCGTTGAGGAACTGTGTCACCCGCGGATCCTCCGACGCGAGCAGCTCCGCGGGTGAGCCCTCCCCGATCACCTCCCCGGCGGCCATCACATAGGCGTAGTCGACGATGCGGAAAGTCTCGACGACATCATGGGTGACGAGCATCGTGGTGGCCCCCAGGGCCGAATTCAGGTTCCGGATCAGGTGCGCGATCGTGCCGAGGGAGATCGGATCGAGGCCGGCGAACGGCTCGTCGTACATCAGGAGCGGCGGATCGAGGGCGATCGAACGGGCCAGCGCGACCCGCCGCGCCATGCCGCCGGAAATCTCCGAAGGCATCAGGCGCGAAGCTCCGCGCAGACCCACCGCATGCAGCTTCATCAGCACCAGGTCGCGGATCATGGCGCTCGGCAGGTTCGTGTGTTCCCGCAGCGGAAAGGCGACGTTCTCGTAGACATTGAGGTCGGTGAACAAGGCACCATGCTGGAACAGCATCCCCATCTTCTTGCGCGCCGCAGCCAGCCCCTTGCGATCCAGCTGGTGCACATCCACCCCGTCGAGGACGATCCGGCCGCTGCGCGGCCTCACTTGTGCGCCGATCGCGCGCAGTACCGTCGTCTTGCCGCAACCGGAACCGCCCATTAGCGCAACCACCGAACCCCGGCGAAAGCGCATGTTGATGTTTTTCAGGATCAGGCGGTCAGCGGTATAGCCGAAACTGAGCGACTCGACGGAGAGAAAGGTGTCGTTGTCCAATGTGGGGCGGATAGGATGAACTGCGCGGATTCTACTGCCAGCGCCCGCCCCGGACCGCGCCGCTGGCCGGGTTGGTGGCAAATGCCTAATCAGGCTCCGACCCGCACAGCCGCCCTGGAGCGGCGGCACCAGGCCGCAAGCAGGCAGCTAGCGCTTGAGCAGGCTGGCCTCTGCACCGTTGACCTGCTCGACCGTGCCGGCCAGCACCAGGGTATCGCCCGCCTCGATGCTGAGGTCCGGCGCCGGATCCACGATACGGCGGCCGGCCCGCACCACTGCCGTCACCCGGGCAAGCCCGATCGGCAAGTCCGACAGCGACCTGCCGACGGCGCTCACCCCCGGCTGGATGGTGATGGTGTGCAGGCGCAGGTGCTCCTCCTCGATGTTCTCCGCCTCCTGCTCCTCGGCGCCGTGGAAGTAGCCGCGCAGCATCTGATAACGGTCGTCGCGGATGCTGCGGATCCGCTTCAGCACGCGGGGCAGCGGCACGCCGCTCAGCGCGAGCGCGTGCGACGCCAGCATCAGGCTGCCTTCGACGATCTCCGGCACCACCTCGGTGGCGCCGGCCGAGCGCAGCGTTTCCAGGTCGCCGTCGCTGGTGGTGCGCACCAGCACCGGCAGCGTCGGCGCGAGCTGGCGCGTCACCGACAGCAGGTGCAGCGTCGCGGGTGTATCCGCGTACGTCACCACCAGCGAGCTGGCCCGGTGCACGCCGGCCGCAATCAGCGTCTCCCGCCGCGAGGCGTCGCCGAAGACCACCGGCTCGCCGGCCTTGTTGGCCTGGCGCACACGGTCCGGGTCCAGGTCGAGCGCAACGTAGGCAATACCCTCCGACTCCAGGACGTGGGCAAGACTCTGGCCGCTGCGGCCGTAGCCGCACAGAATCACGTGCTTCTCCCGGGAGATCGAGCGGGTCGCGATCTGCTGCAACTGCAGCGACCGCTGCAGCCATTCCTGGCCGGATACCCGCAGCGCAATCCGTGCCGCCTGGCGGATCAGGAAAGGGCTCGCCAGTATGGACAGGAGCATCGCGGCCAGCATCGGCTGCATCGCCGCCTCATTGAGCAGGCCGCCCTGCATCGCGAGCGCCAGCAGCACGAAGGCGAACTCGCCGGCCTGCGCCAGCCAGATGCCGGTCTTCACCGCCGTGGCTGCGCCGCCGCGCGTAAGCAGCACCAGGCCGGCGACCAGCGCGAACTTCAGCAGCACCGGCAGTATCAGCAGGGTCAGCACGACCGGCCAGGCGGCCAGCACGACCGCGACGTTGAGCTTCATGCCGATGGTGATGAAGAACAGTCCCAGCAGCAGGTCGCGGAACGGCTTGATGTCTTCTTCCACCTGGTAGCGGTACTCGGTTTCCGAAATCAGCATTCCGGCGACGAAGGCACCCAGTTCCATCGACAGTCCCGCCTTGCCCGTCAGCCAGGCGAACAGGAGGGTGGCCAGCAGCACGTTCAGGGTGAACACTTCGTGCGAGCGCATGCGCGCCACCCGCAGGAACCAGCCGCGCATGAAGGGCGGACCGAACCTGAGCAGCACGAACAGGAGCACGACCGCCTTTGCCACCGCCCAACCGAGGTCCTGGCGCCACTGGTCGCCGCCGTCGCTCAGCGCCGGCGTGATGATCAGCAGCGGGATCAGGGCAAGGTCCTGGAACAGCAGGATGCCGAAGATACGCCGGCCGTGCTCCGTCTCCAGTTCGCGGTTCTCGGTCAGCATCTTGCTCACCAGGGCGGTGGAAGACATCGCCACCGCGCCGCCGATCACCAGGGCCGCGCGCCAGTCGATGCCGCCGGGGACGAACGACTGCACCCAGGCGTCGGGCAGGACCAGTGCCGCCAGCATCACCAGCACGATCGTGCCGCAGACCTGCGCCGGCCCCAGGCCGAACACATAGGCACGCAGTGCCGACACCTTCGGCACGCTGAACTCCAGCCCGAGCGTGAACATCAGGAAGACGACGCCGAACTCCGCCAGCGTACGCACCACGTCCGAGTCGCCGGCGAGGTTGCCGGCATAGGGGCCGAGCAGCACGCCCACCGCGAGGTACCCGACCAGCGTCGGCAGGCCCAGGCGGCGCAGGACCGCCACCATGAAGATGCTGGCGCCCAGCAATATCAGGGTCAGTTCGAGCGCGTGCATGACAGTCGCATCGGATCCGTTTCCGCCAGGCGGTGGTCGCTTGGTTGCGCAGCGGGTTGAGCGGGGCTGCAGGACGCCCCGAGGTGGCGGTGCAGGTAGGATCTACGGGGCATCCCGCCGCTATACTGGCCCGATGCCCTCATCGATTCTACCGACAGCCGAGGCCGCGGCGCCGATTTCCGATGACCGCTTCCAGGCGCAGGCAATCGGTGTCCTGCGCATCGAGGCGCAGGCCGTGCTGGACCTGGTCGACACCATCGACGCGACGTTCGCCCGGGCCTGCCGGATGATCCTCGCCTGCCGCGGCCGGGTCGTCGTGAGCGGGATGGGCAAGTCCGGCCACGTCGCGCGCAAGATCGCCGCCACCCTCGCCTCCACCGGCACCCCCGCCTTCTTCGTGCATCCGGCGGATGCGAGCCACGGCGACCTCGGCATGATCACCACCGACGATGTTTTCATCGCGCTGTCAAATTCAGGGCAGACCGAGGAGTTGATGGCGATCGTGCCGCTGGTCAAACGCCAGGGGGCGCGGCTGATCGCCCTGACCGGCAACGCGGCGTCGGCGCTGGCGCGCCATGCGGACCTGCAC
>JACCRJ010000439.1 GCA_013813615.1 Lautropia sp.
AACAGCATCGGCGTCTCGAAGCTCAGCGAACCCTGCCACATGGTCGCGATCCAGTTGAAGACCTTCACGCCGGTGGGCACCGCGATCAGCATCGTTGCGTACATGAAGAACAGCTGTCCCGACACCGGCATGCCGGTAGTGAACATGTGATGCGCCCAGACGATGAACGACAAAATCGCGATCGACGCGGTCGCATACACCATGGAACTGTAACCAAACAGGCGCTTGCGCGAGAACGTCGGGATGATCTCCGAGATCATGCCGAATGCCGGCAGGATCATGATGTAGACCTCGGGGTGCCCGAAGAACCAGAAGATGTGCTGGTACATCACCGGATCGCCGCCGCCGGCGGCGTTGAAGAAGCTGGTGCCGAAGTGCCGGTCCGTCAGCACCATGGTGATCGCGCCGGCAAGCACCGGCATCACGGCGATCAGGAGGTAGGCGGTGATCAGCCAGGTCCAGCAGAACATCGGCATTTTCATCAGGGTCATGCCGGGCGCGCGCATGTTCAGGATGGTCGTGATGATGTTGATCGATCCCATGATGGAACTGGCGCCGGCGATGTGCAGCGCGAAGATCGCCATATCCATCCCGGGACCCATCTGCACCGACAAGGGCGCATACAAGGTCCAACCGGCGGCCGTGGCGCCGCCAGGCGCGAAATAGGAGCCGACCAGCAGCAGACCCGCGGGGATCAGCAGCCAGAAACTGAAGTTGTTCATCCGCGCAAAGGCCATGTCGCCCGCGCCGATCATCATCGGGATCTGCCAGTTGGCGAAGCCGACAAAGGCCGGCATGATCGCGCCGAACACCATGATCAGCCCATGCATCGTCGTCAGCTGGTTGAAGAACTCCGGGCGCAGGAACTGCAGGCCGGGCTGGAAGAGTTCGGTGCGCAGCAGCAGGGCGTTCAGGCCCCCCACGATGAACATCGTGAAGGAAAACCACAGGTACATCGTGCCGATGTCCTTGTGGTTGGTCGCGAACAGCCAGCGCCGCCAGCCATACGGTTGATGACCGTGTCCATGGGCATCGTGTCCATGAACTTCATGTTGTCCGATCACTGCGCTCATCCATTTGCTCCGATTTGAATCCTGCTACCTGTTTCACTGCTGCCGTCCTGCTGCCGCCCGTGCGGCGTCCTGCGCCCTGCAGACCCTTACTTGCGGGCTGCGGCGACATCCTTGGGCTGGACCAGGTTGTCCCCGGGCTTGTTGCCCCAGTTGTTGCGGGTGTAGGTGATCACCGCGGCTATCTCGGTATCGGACAACTGCTTGAAGGACGCCATTGCGGTCGGCGTGCCATTCTTCACCACGCCGTTGAGCATGATCTGGATCTGCTCCTCCTGGCCGCCCAGCACTTTGGGGGAATTGGCAAGCGCGGGGAAAGCGCCGGGCACGCCCTGGCCGGTGGCCTGGTGGCAGGCGACGCAGTTGGCGGCGTAGACCTTCTCGCCGCGCGCGGCAAGCGCAGCAGCATCCCATTCCTTGTTCGGGTCGTCCGCCTTGGCGAGCATCACCTTGCGCTGTTCGCCCACCCAGGCGGCGTAGTCGGCATCGGAGCGCACGTCCACGACGATCGGCATGAAAGCATGGTTCCTGCCGCACAACTCGTAGCACTGGCCGCGGTAGACGCCCACCCGCTCCGCCCGGAACCAGAGGTCGCGCACGAAGCCGGGGATGGCGTCCTGCTTGACGCCGAGCTGCGGCACCCCCCAAGCGTGGATGACGTCGCTGGCGGTGACGACCATCCGGATCTTCTTGTTGACGGGGACGACCACCGGGTTGTCCACTTCCATCAGGTAGGTGAGGTTCTTCGCGTCTGCATTGGTGATCTGAGCCTGCGGGGTGGAAAGGCTGGACAGGAAATTGATGCCTTCGCCTTCGCCCTTCAGGTATTCATAGCCCCACTTCCACTGGTGGCCGGTCGCCTTGACGGTCAGGTAGGCGTTGGAAGAGTCCTTTTGTGCGATCACTTCCTCCGTGGCCACAACCGCCAGGCCGACTATGATGATGAACGGCACGATGGTCCAGGCCACCTCGACTGCGGTGCTTTCATGGAAGTCCGCTGGCCTGGCTCCCTTGGACTTTCGGAAGGCGAAGATGGCGTAGAACATTGCACCGAACACGACCACGCAGATGGCAACGCTGACCCAGAGCAGGACTTCATGGATCCACTGCTGGCCCCGGGCGATGGACGTCACCGGGTTGCCCGGCAGGTTCCAGGCTCTGTTGCCCGGCCCGCCCGGCATGTCCTCCACCGCCCAGGCGCCAGCAGAACAAAGCAAGCCGAACGCGGCTACCGTCAGCGCTGCGGATCCTGCAGCCAGCCTGCCCATCATCTTCCCGACCATTTCTTGGTTCCTGCCTTGCGATTCTGAGAATCAACTTCGGTCACTTCCAGGCAGCTCTGCTCGCCGCTAGAAGCTGCGCCCGAATCTCCTGTGCCAGACCCTCCCGCTTCAGCCGCGGAACGAATCGGCCCACCTCTACTGCCTTACCGGCCAGAGCAAGACCTATCAGGGAATCACCTCCCCCGATTCCTGCGCCGGGCGACGGATACTCCACCCGCGCAAAAGCCGGGTGCGCCTGCTGCCTCACCACCTGGGAGCCGCTATTGAACTCGATTATCAAAGCTTCCGGGCTGACGACGATGCGCTCGTAGTCACCTGCGTGTCTGGCATAGACGACAAACGCAACGGCCAGCGCCGCCACCTCGACGAATGCAAAAACCAGAATCAGCCACGCGCCGGAATAAGCGAAGATCGATGCCACACCCATCGAGACAAATGCCAGACACCCGAACAACACCGCGAACCGGCACGGCGACATCGAGCAATTGCGCTTCAACGTCCAGACACGCGGCTCACAAGCCGCATCGACGCGAGTGGCGATATTGCCCGCCTCGTTGCCTGCCCACGCATCAGGCGCGGGACCGGGTGCGGTCCGGTCATCTGGACCTGAACAACTCTCGATTATAGCTTGCTCCCGAAGGGGTAAAACTGCACGGCGGCCAACCCGTCCCGGCGGCGTTTCACGTCCGGACACCAGGCGTGCCCATAGATCACTTCGATGGACAAGGCGAGCGGCTCCGGCGCGGCAGCCTGCCCCTCGAGCCCGCGCTGCATCGACAGGCTCTGCGCGTCACTCCAGAATCTGCCCGGATCCTCGTAGGTCAGCGTCAGGCGCTCGGCATCCATGACCGGATCCGCGAAGCCGGCGGCGGACAAGGCATCGCCCCAGTCGTGCATGTCCTGGTAGGTCGGCCAGGCACCTGCCTCGGTTGCGTCGGTTGCGTTGAGCGCCCCGGCCACGCCGGCGGCGGCTCGGCGCTGCGATGGCCTGACCTCCTTCAGCGTGTCGACGCCGAACGCGGAGAACATCAGCAGGCCGCCGGGGCGGACGACCCGATGCCATTCGGCCACCGCGGCGAGCGGATCGTCGAACCAGTGCGCGGCCAGGTTGGACCAGACCAGATCGATGGCGTTGTCGGCCACCGCCAGCGCCTGCGCGTCGGTCGCCATCCACAGCGGCATTGTCGCCGGCAACTGCCGGTCGTGGCCTACGCCCAGCCGCGTCAGCCAGCGCCTCGCGCTCTCCCCGAACCGCGCCTGCCGATCCGGCCTACCCGCAGACGCCGCCAGTGCCCGGTCGGCAAGGTCGGCGCCGATCATCTG
Organism: Lautropia sp.; assembly: GCA_013813615.1. GTDB lineage: Bacteria > Pseudomonadota > Gammaproteobacteria > Burkholderiales > Burkholderiaceae_E > Lautropia. The sequence goes on from JACCRJ010000439.1 coordinate 3,677, forward strand.
CGCGCCGGGAAAGCGCACCGCCAGCCTTGCCAGCGAATAGCCGGAGCCGCAGCCGACGTCGAGAACCCGGTTGACCGGCTGAAGTCTGATCAGCTCGAGGCGCTCCAGCATGCGGCGCTCGATCTCGCGAAACAGGAAATCGGCCTGGCTGGCGGCGCCGGGCTGCCGGTTGAAAGCCGCCCTCACTGTCGCCCGCTCTAATCCCGTCGGCCTAAGCATGATGCAGCAAGTATAGCGAGCAGGCTCCATCATCGACCGAACGCTCCAGTGGGGAATCCGGGTGTCATCAGCGATCTGGAAGGAAGCATTCGGCCGGTTCCTGCCGCGGCAATGCCTGCTGTGCGAAGCGCCCTGCCGCGCGGAACCGCTTTGCCCGCCCTGCCGCGCTTTCCTGCCGGGCGCCGCACGCAGCCGCTGCCGGACCTGCGCGCGGCCCTGGCAGGTGACGGACTGTTGCGCCACCTGCCGCGCCTCGGCGCCGGCCTTCGACGCAACCGTGGCCGCGGCAGACTATGTCGCGCCGCTGGACAAGGCCATCACCGCGCTGAAGTTCTCCGGCCAGATCGGCCTCGCCTCCGGGCTCGGCGGCCTGCTCGCCGACGCGTGGGCAGGCGCGCTGCATGGCAATCCGCAAGGCTCTTCACAGGGCGCTCTGCAAGACGACCTGCCCGCCCGCCCGGACTGCCTCGTACCGATACCGCTTTCGGCCGCAAGACTCGCAGACCGCGGCTTCAACCAGGCGCATCTCATTGCGGCTGCCATGCTGAAGCGGCTCCCACGGCAGCCACCGCCGGACCTGCGGCCCCGGATCGTCCTGCGGCCCTCGATCCTGGCGCGTCACCGCGACACGCTGGCGCAATCGCTGCTCCCCTGGCGTGAGCGACAGGCCAACCTCGACCACGGCTTCGTCGCGTCGCAGGACCTGCAGGGCTTGTGCATCGGCGTCGTCGACGACGTGATGACCACCGGCGCAACCCTGCAGGCGGCCGCGCTGTCGCTGAAGCAGGCTGGGGCGCAGCAAGTCGTCAACCTGGTGGTGGCAAGGACGGCATGAAGGCCGCATCCAGGCGCCACAACGGCGGCAGGAAGGGGGCGTAAAGGCGACTGCCATCGTCCGCCGGCTGCTATCCTGCGTCGATCGTGTTCAACGTCGTCCTGGTCAACCCCGAGATCCCGCCGAACACCGGCAACGTGATCCGCCTCTGCGCGAACAGCGGCTGCAGCCTTCACCTGATCCGGCCGCTGGGCTTCCCGATCGACCACGCCAAGATGCGCCGGGCCGGCCTCGACTATCACGAGTTCGCTGACCTGCGCCTTCATGACGACTGGGAAAGCTTTCTGGCTGCCGAACAGCCGCGGCGCCGCTTCGCCCTGACCACCAGAGGGCTTCGAAGGCCCAGCGACTGCGACTTCGATCCTGGCGACTGGCTTGTGTTCGGCTCGGAAACGGCAGGGCTCTCCGTCACGGTGATGGCGTCGTTCGAGCCCGTCCAGACCCTGCGCCTGCCGATGCGGCCAGGCAACCGCAGCATGAACCTTTCCAATGCGGTGGCGATCGTGGTCTACGAAGCGTGGCGCCAGAATGGATTCACCGGCGGGTCCTGAATCCGCGGTGGTCTGGTGGACGCGGCCGTCAGCCTAGGAAATCAGGACCTCGATCGGGGTGGGGTCAAACCCGTTGCACGGGTTGTTGATCTGCGGGCAGTTCGAGAGCACGCATAGGACGTTCATGCTCGCGAGCAGATCGACGTAATGGCCGGCCTCCTGGACCCCCGCGACAATGGCGAGCCTGCCATCCTTTTCGACCGGAACCGGCATGAAAAAATTCAGGTTTGGCACGATATCGCGCTTCGACATGCCATGCTTGGCTAATTCGATGAGGAAGTTATCCCGGCAGGAATGGAGATGCGCGGCCTGCTCGCCAAACCGCACCGCGTTTGCCTCGGCGCTGCAGCAGCCCACGAGCGTGTCATGCCCGCCGAGCGTGTCGGCGGTGACCGTCATCAGCTCGCAGCCGCGATTCGACAGCAGCCGGGTGCCGCGTGTGATAGCGGTGCTGCCGCGCGTGAGAAGCGTGAGCTGGGCATCGTAGCGCTCGGCCTTGTCGGCAGCGCTGTAGACGAGGAAATCCACGGCCTGCTCGCCGGCGAGGTCGGTGATGCGAAGGGTCTCGCCGCTGCGTACGAGCCCCGACCAGGAGCGCCCAGGCGGCACGACCTGACGAAAGCGCGCGTTGGGCAGTTCAGGCCCCGCCAACGCCGCCTCCATCCATCC
>JACCRJ010000453.1 GCA_013813615.1 Lautropia sp.
GACATGATCATCGGCGTCGACCTGAACAACGGCCGCAAGCCGCTGGCCGAAAAGTTCGGCCTCACCCATTTCGTGAACCCGAAAGAGATCGGCGGCGACCTGGTCGCGCATCTGGTCGAGCTGACCAAGGGTGGCGCGGACTACAGCTTCGAGTGCATCGGCAACGTCGACGTGATGCGCCAGGCCCTGGAATGCTGCCACCGCGGCTGGGGCACGTCCGTCATCGTCGGCGTGGCCGGTGCGGGGCAGGAGATCAAGACCCGACCGTTCCAGCTGGTGACCGGGCGCAACTGGCGCGGCACTGCCTTCGGCGGCGCGCGCGGCCGGACCGACGTCCCGAAGATCGTGGACTGGTACATGGACGGCAAGATCAACATCGACGACCTGATCACGCATGTGTTGCCGCTCGACGACATCAACCAGGCCTTCCACCTGATGCATTCCGGCGAATCGATCCGAAGCGTCGTGACCTTCTGAGACGTCAGCCATGACGCACCCATCCCAGCATCCAGCCCAACAGCAAGCCCCGCAGCCGGCCCCGCAGCAAACTCAGCAGCCGGACGGAGGCGCCGCCCTGCAGCAGATCTCCGCCAACCGCTGCTTCGGCGGTGAGCAACGCGTCTTTGCCCACCTGTCGGTGCAGACCGGCACGAAGATGCGCGTCGGCATCTACCTGCCGCCGCGGGCGTCGTCCGCCCGGGTGCCGGTCCTCTACTGGCTCTCCGGTCTCACCTGCACCGAAGAGAACTTCATCACCAAGGCGGGCGCACAGCGATTGGCTGCGGAACTCGGGCTTGCTATCGTGGCGCCGGATACCAGCCCGCGCGGCCTCGGCTATCCGGGCGAAGACGACGCCTACGATTTCGGTACCGGCGCGGGTTTCTACGTGGACGCGACGGCCGCGCCGTGGGTGCGGGGCTACCGGATGTATTCCTATGTCGCCGAGGAGCTGCCGGCGCTGATCGCGTCGGCGTTCCCGGTCGATCCGTCGCGCACCGGCATCTTCGGCCATTCGATGGGCGGCCACGGGGCCCTCACGATTGCGTTGAAGAATGCGGCTCTGTTTCGCAGCGCATCCGCCTTCGCCCCGATCTGCTCGCCGATGCGTTGCCCGTGGGGTGAGAAGGCGTTGGCCGGCTATCTTGGCGACGACCGCGCCGCGTGGGCGCAGTACGATGCCACCGCCCTGATCGAGAGCCGCGGCTGGAAGGGTCCGCCGCTGCTGGTCGACCAGGGCACGGGCGACACCTTCCTGGCCAGCCAGCTCAAGCCGGAGCTGCTGGAGGCAGCATGCCTTCAGGCCGGCGTGCCGTTGAACCTGCGCCGGCAGGAAGGTTACGATCACAGCTACTACTTCATGGCGTCGTTCATGGAGGATCACCTGCGTTTTCACGCTGCCAACCTTGCGTGACCGGCAGACGGGCGCTGATTGGCGGTACAGTCGCAGGAGGACACGCAGACGCAACACATCGGCTTGGTGCCGGCGAGGTGAGAATGAAGATGCTCAGCATTTCATTTGCGGACGGGGGCGCCATACCGGTCCGGTTCGCATTCGGGAAGATCGACCAGGGCAGCCATGTGGCGCTGTCGGCAAACTGCAATCCGCACCTGGCATGGGCGGAGTTCCCGCCGCAGACGAAATCGTTCGCGGTCATTTGCCATGACCACGACGTCCCATCCGAGCCCGACGACGTCAACCAGGAGGGTCGGGAGGTGCCGGCGTCGCTGCCGCGGGTGGACTTCTTTCACTGGGTGCTGGTCGACCTGCCGGTATCGGTGACGGTGCTGGCCGAAGGCGAGCACTCCCACCAGGTGACGCCGAAGGGCAAGTCCGGTCCTGAGGCACGCCATGGCTCGCGCCACGGCGTGAACGACTACACGCAGTGGTTCGCCGCCGACCACGATATGCGCGGCGACTACTTCGGCTACGATGGACCCTGCCCGCCGTGGAACGACGCGATCCTGCACCACTATGTCTTCACGGTGTATGCGCTGGACGTGGAGCGCCTGCCGCTGGAGGGGCGTTTCGACGGGCGCCAGGCACTGGATGCGATCAGGCAGCACGCACTCGACCAGGCGTCGATCACCGGCGTCTACAGCCTCAATCCGCGGGTGGCTGCCGGGCTCGGGTCGCCGGGCGGCGCCGCCGGGAGCGCCTGAGCTTCAGCGGCGGTTGATCAGCCAGAGGCCGCCGGCGCACAGCACCGCCGCGCCGAGCAGCGGCAGCGTCAGTTCCTCGCCGAGCATCAGTCCTGCGAAGACGACGCCAAACAGTGGTGTCAGGAAGGTGAAGGCGGAAAGCCGGGCCGGCGAGTAGCGCTGGATCAGGACGAACCACCACAGGTAGCCGAACGAGGCAACGGCCAGGATCTGGTAGGCGAGCGCGAGCCAGGTGCCCAGTGTGGGCGAGAAGATGCCTGCCTCACCGTGTTCCTCCCCCATCAGCAACGACACGGCCATCAGCAGGACCGCCGAAATTGCCAGCTGATAGAGCAGGGACCGCTCAGCCTGCTCGTCGCGCAGCGCGGTGCCGCGGATGACCAGGGTGGTGGCCGCCCAGGCGACGCCGCCGCCCAGGCACAGCAGGTCGCCGGTGATCGTGGAGGCATTGGCGGCGCTGGACGCCCGTCCACCGACCACCAGCGCGACGCCGGCGAAGGCCAGCAGCAGGCCCAGCCATTGCAGGGGCGTCAGCCTTTCCTCGAGCAGGTAGTGAGCGCCGAGGGCGACGAAGAACGGCGCCGTGTAGAGGAGGATGGTGCCGCGCGCCGCTGTCGTCAGCGCCAGCCCCCAATAGAAGCCGACGAACTCCAGTGCGAACAGCACGCCGATCAGCATCGCAGGCGCGGCGATACCGGGTTTTGGCTTGAGGGAGATTCCCTGCCTGAGCATCCAGGCGACGATGACCACCGTGGCGCCTGCCGAGCGCAGGGCTGCCTGCATCAGCGGGCTGATGCCCTGGTTGCCGATCTTGATCGTGATCTGGCCCATGGCAAAGAGGGCGCACAGGGCGATCATCCAGAGAACCGCTTGCGGCGGCAACGGG
>JACCRJ010000488.1 GCA_013813615.1 Lautropia sp.
CTCCGGCCCCGCGTGCAGCCGGGGCGCGATCCGGCGGATCCAGTCGGCTCGAGTCAGGAAATCGACCGCCAGCGCGATCAGGCAGGTGGCGAGCCGCTGCAGGTCGTCGTCCGCGCCAGCGACGCCGAGTTCGCGGCCCAGCATCGCCACGATCGCGTCGAAATGCGCGGTGGCGACGCTCACGACTTCTTTGCCTACCAGGCCGGTCGGCTCGGCCTGCTCGCGGAAATGCAGCTTCAGGATCTGAATTGTTTTCTCGTCCGACTGCTTGAGCGGCGCGAGGAAGGCGTCGTAGGTCCGGCGCATGGTGGCTTCGAAGGCCTCGCCGGCGCTGGCGACGTCCAGTGCCGCCACCATCAGCTGCTGGATCGGCTCGAGGTAGACCGCGCGGTAGAGGCCGGCCTTGTCGCCGAAGTAGTAGTGGATCGATGCCGGGTTGACGCCGGCGGCCACACAGACTTCGCGGGTGGCGGTTTGGGCGTATCCTTTCTCCGCGAACAGCCGCAGCGCAACCTCGAGCAACCGCGAGCGCGTATCGAGGCCACGCGCCACCCGGCCGTCGGCGCTGGTCCGGCTGCGGCCGGACGCGGCGCCCGCGGGTTCCGGCGGCGCGTTCTCAGATGACGGCAGGTTGCGGTCGGGTGCGTTCATGATCCAGGCTCGCGAGGACAGCATCATACGCGCTAATCAAGCGCTTGCTTGAATTTTTCCCCGACCTTCCTTCCACCCCACACCGACTCGAGCACCATGCCCCATCGATTGAGCCGTATCGCCACCCGCACCGGGGACGACGGAACCACCGGCCTCGGCGATGGATCCCGAACCCGCAAGAACAGCCCGCGGATTGCAGCCATCGGCAGCATCGACGAACTCAATTCGATGCTCGGCTTGCTGGCCGCCGAAAATCTGCCGCCAGACGTGCAGCCGGTTATCGCTGCCATCCAGAACGATCTCTTCGACCTCGGCGGCGAACTGAGCATTCCGGGTTTCGAGAAGATCAAGCCGATCCGGCTGGCGCTGCTGGACGAGTGGCTGGCCGGTTTCAACGGCGACCTGCCGCCGCTGGCGGAGTTCATCCTGCCGGGCGGCTCGCGGCCGGCGGCACTGGCTCATGTGGCAAGGACCATCTGCCGGCGCGCCGAGCGGGATGTCGTTGCCCTGGGCGCGCTCGAGTTCGTGCGGCCCCTGTGCCAGCAGTATCTGAACCGGCTGTCCGACCTGTTGTTCGTGCTGGCGCGGGTGCTCAATCGCGCCGGCGGCGGCCAGGACGTGCTCTGGCTGAAGGACCGGCCGGATCAGTAAGGCCGGCCCTGCGAAAACGCCCGGCGCTCAGGCGTCGCGGGCAGCTTCCAGGTAAGACACCAGCTTGGCGCTGGTCTGGCGCAGGCGCTCGGAGAGCAGTTGCACCAGTTTCAGCAGGATCTTGTTGCCGAGCTTGGGCTCGTCCTGCAGGACCATCATCAGCGAGTCCCGGGTCAGCACCGCCAGGCGGCATTGCTCCAGCGTCACGCAGGAAGCGAAGCGGGGCTCGCCGTCGAACATCGACATTTCGCCGAGCGCGTGACCGGCATGCGCCACGGCGATCCGCGAGGGATAGTTGTAGCGGTTGCGCCGGAGGACGTCGACCATCCCGGACATCAGCAGGACCATGAAATCGCCGCTGTCGCCCTCATTGATCAGCGTCAGCCCCGGCGGCGCGTCGTAGACGTACATGAATTCGCCTAGCGCCCGGGTCTCCGCCATGTCCAGGCCGGAGAACAACGGGGTCTTGGCCATCAACGAATAGATGTCGTCGGCGAATTCGCTCGCGCGTCCGAGCGGCGCCAGACCCAGGGCTGTCAGGCGCTCATGCGGGCTGATGCGCGTGCGCTGGCTGGCATGGGCTGAGACAGGAGTACTGGTGGCCTGCATGGACTACCTCCGGTTCTTCCACCTATTACAGCACGCAGAGGCAGGGTTCTTCAGCGCCCGCCAGGGCGCTGCACGTATCCATCCGATTTCTGCAACCTTTTTGCCGACAGACGTGAGGCCCGTGCCAAAGTACCTGGCCATGCGGCGTCATTGTGCTAACGCGATGCGTCGCTCCGCCACCCCTTCCGCCAGCAGTTCCAGCGCCTGCTCGGTCGCCTCCCAGCCCAGGCAGCCGTCGGTGATGCTTCGGCCGTAAGTCGGGGTCCTGCCGGCGACGAGGTCCTCGCGCCCCGCCACCAGGTGGCTCTCCAGCATCACGCCGAAGATCCGCGACTCGCCCTCTCCCAACTGGTCCACGATTTCCTGGGCGACCAGCAACTGGTTGTCGGGATTCTTCTGGCTGTTGCCGTGCGAGCAGTCGATCATCAGCCGGCAGGCGAGCGCGGCCTGGCCGGCC
>JACCRJ010000498.1 GCA_013813615.1 Lautropia sp.
AAGTTTGCCGAAGCCGGTGTTCACGCCGTAGACGGCGGCATCGTTGTCGGTGGCACGGCGCACGAAAGCTGCGCTGGCTTGAATTCCGGCGCGGCAGGCGGGGTCAAGTTCCGCCAAGACACCTTCGAATGTCAGCCGCCGCAGTTGCGCAGTGGACAAGGCCCCCGGCGTCAGGATTTCCTTGGATTTCGGCATTTCACGGGACCGCCGACCGCGCTGAGGGTTCCGTTTCGACTGACGCGGTCCGAAAGGCGGCGGCGTAACTGGAAGATTTGGGGTGGCTGACGGGACTCGAACCCGCGACAGACGGAATCACAATCCGTAACTCTACCAACTGAGCTACAGCCACCACCGGAAACTGGCCTGCCCGACAGGAATCGAACCTGTGACCCTCAGCTTAGAAGGCTGATGCTCTATCCGACTGTGCTACGGGCAGATGCGAAACGACGGACAGTTCTGAACCTGGTCGGGGTGGAGAGATTCGAACTCCCGACATCCTGCTCCCAAAGCAGGCGCGCTACCAGGCTACGCTACACCCCGAATCCGCTATTGTAGCGAATCGGCAATGGACTGCGCCAGCCGGCTCGCCTGTTCCGCGGTGCCGGCCTCCACCATCACCCGCAGCACCGGCTCCGTGCCGGACGGCCGGATCAGGATGCGCCCGCTCCGGCCGAGTTCCCTCTCCGCGGACGCGCTGGCAGCCGCCAGGCCCTGATGCGACTGCCAGTCGAATCCCCGCTCCACCCGGACGTTGATCATCTTCTGCGGCAGCAGCGTCAATTCGCTGGTCAGTTCCGCCAGCGTCTTGCCGGAGCGCACCACCGCCGCCAGGATCTGCAGCGCGCTGATCGTGCCGTCCCCCGTGCTGTGGCAGTCGAGCGCCAGCAGGTGCCCGGAGTTCTCGCCGCCGAACATCCAGCCGCGCTGCTGGAGCAGCTCCAGCACGTAGCGGTCTCCGACCTTGGCACGTTCGAACGGGACGCCGCATCGCGCCATCGCCTGCTCGAAGGCGTAGTTGGTCATCAGGGTACCCGCGACGCCGGACACCTGCCCTTCCCGCAGGCGGTCGTTGATCAGGACGTAGAGCAATTCGTCGCCGTCATAGGAGCGGCCGGCCGCATCGCTCATGATCAGCCGGTCGGCATCGCCGTCCAGCGAAATGCCGAGGTCGGCGCCGGCCTTCTGCACGGCAGCAGCCATCGCCGCCGGATAGACGGCACCGACGCCGTCGTTGATGTTGACGCCGTTGGGCGCTGTGCCGATGGAGACCACTTCCGCGCCGAGCTCGTGGAAGACGTGCGGCGCCGTGTGGTAGGCGGCGCCGTTGGCGCAGTCCACCACCAGCTTCAGCCCCTTGAGGTCGAGTGCGAACGGAAAGGTGCTCTTGCAGAATTCGATGTAGCGTCCCGCCGCAGCCTCGACGCGGAACGCCTTGCCCAGGCGCTCGGACGCCACGCAGACGATCGGTTCGCCCAGCAGCGCCTCGATGGCTTCCTCGATCTCGTCCGGCAGCTTGTTGCCGTCCGCGGAGAAGAACTTGATGCCGTTGTCTTCGAACGGGTTGTGCGAAGCGCTGAGCACCACACCCGCCGACAGGCGCAGCGCACGCGTCAGGTAGGCGATCGCCGGCGTCGGCAGCGGCCCGGTGACGTGGATATCGACGCCGGCTGCGCAGAAGCCTGCCATCAGCGCCGACTCAAGCATGTAACCGGAGATCCTCGTGTCCTTGCCCAGCAGGACGGCCGGCCGCCCGCGCCCGCCTTTCGCCAGCACCTTTCCTGCGGCATATCCCAGGTGCATCACGAACTCCGGCGTGATCGGCGAGTCTCCGACCCGGCCGCGCACGCCATCAGTCCCGAAGTATCGTCGTGCCATCCCCTTCCCTGTCAGTTGCCTGCTTCCTGCACCGCCTGCCACACCCTCAGCGCCGCCACCGTCTGCGCGACGTCGTGAACCCGGACGATGTGCGCCCCGCGGACCACTGCGGCCAGCGCAGCTGCGATGCTGCTGCCCAGGCGCTGATCCACCGGCCGCCGGGTCAGGTTCCCCACCATCGACTTGCGCGAAATGCCGACGAGTATGGGGCACGCCAGGCTGCGCAGCGCGCCGAGCCCGGCCAGCAGGGTCACGTTATGCGCCAGCGATTTGCCGAAGCCGAAGCCGGGGTCGAGGCAGATCCTTTCGCGGTCCACGCCCCGGCCCTCCAGCGCGTCCCGCTGCGCCAGCAGGAACCCGCAGACCTCCGCCACCACGTCGTCGTAGTGGGGCGACTGCTGCATCGTCCGCGGCTCACCCTTCATGTGCATGGCGACCAGGCCGACCGGCGCGGCCGCCACCGCCTCCCGGGCCGCCGGCGTGCGAAAGCCTTCCACGTCGTTGATGATGGAAGCACCGGCTTCGATGGCGCGGCTCATCACCAACGGATGGCGGGTATCGACGGAGACCGGCCGCTCCAGCGCCGTCAGGGAGCGCAGCACCGGCTCGAGGCGCTGCCATTCCAGCTCCTCGGGGACGGGCAGCGACCCGGGCCTCGTGGATTCCGCACCGACGTCGATGATATCGGCGCCCTCCTCGACGAGCC
>JACCRJ010000500.1 GCA_013813615.1 Lautropia sp.
CGCGTGCGCCGTCGGCCAGGTGCGGATCCTGCTGGCGCACAAGCAGCTTGCCATCTAAGCGCGGCGCAGCCGCGCGCAGGTGTCATGTCAGGTCCGGGGCAAGTTGATCGAGCAGGTGTTGGAAGGCAAGCACACACAGGTCGGCATCGTCGTTGGTGATCGCTTCAAGCGGGTTGTGGCTGATGCCGGCGTTGAGGCCGCGCATGAAGAGCATGGCCTGCGGCATCACCTCGTGCAGCTTCATCGCGTCGTGGCCGGCGCCGCTGGGCATCGTGAAGACCGGCAGGCCGAGCGACTCGACCGCCCTTGCCCAACGAGCCTGCCAGTCCGGCGCGCTGGGTGCGGCAGCGGCGCGCATGGTCTCTTCGAGCGTGAAGTGCAATCCGCGACGCACGCAAATGCGTTCGAGCTCGGCGCGCACGTCGTCGGCGCAGGCGTCGCGCACCGCGTTCGTCGTCGCGCGGATGTCGAGACTGAAACTGCAGCGTCCGGGCACGACGTTCGTCGAGCCACTGGGCACCTGCAGCATGCCGACCGTGCCGACGAGATCGGGCACGGAGGCGGCGCGCTTCTCCACATAGAGCACAAGTTCGGCGGCGGCGGTCGCGGCGTCGCGGCGTTGATCCATCGGGGTCGTGCCGGCATGGCTGGCCATGCCGACGATCTCGCCCATGTAGCGCACGCTGCCGTTGATCGAGGTGACGACGCCGAGCGGCAGGTCGAGCCGGTTCAGCACCGGGCCCTGCTCGATGTGCACCTCGACGAAGCCGAGGTACTTCGTCACGTCGCGCTTCAACTTCGGGATGTCGTCCGGGCACAGCCCGGCGTGGTCCATGGCCGCACGCATCGTGATGCCGTCGGCATCCTCTTGCTCGAGCCAGCGCGGGTCGAAGTGACCGGCGAGCGCGCCCGAACCCAGGAACACCGCCTTGTAACGCTGGCCTTCCTCCTCGGCAAATCCGACCACCTCGAATCCGAAGGGCAGCCGGCGCTGCTGCCGGTGCAGCTCGCGCACACAGGCCATCGGCACGAAGATGCCGAGGCGGCCGTCGTACTTGCCGCCGTTGCGCACGGTATCGTAGTGACTGCCGGTGAGCAGGCGCTTGGCGTGCCGGTCGCTGCCGTGGTAGATGCCGACCACGTTTCCGACGGCGTCGATCTCGACCTCGTCGAAGCCGCAATCGGCGCGCATCCAGTGCGCCAGGCGTTGTGCGCAGGCGCGGTGCGCATCGGTCAGATAGGTCACGGTCAGCTCACCGCGCTCGGCATAACCCGGGTCGCTGTTCGTCGACAGCCGTTCGGCCCAGTCCCAGACCAGGTCGCCGAGTCCCGGCTGCCGGCTGAACTTGTCGTCCAGGCGAATCTCCGCGATGCGGTGGATGTTGCGCAGGCACTCGGCCCGCTCGAAGTCGGTCGGGTTGTGCAGCCGGCGCTCGAAAGTGGCGATGATCTCGGCCTTCGCCAGCCCAGTGCCCCGCGGTCCGCGCACCGCCAGGATGAACGGAAAGCCGTGGCGCGCGTTGTAGTCGGTGTTGAGTCGCTGGATCAGCGCGAACTCGTCCGGCGTGCAATCGGTCAGCCCGGCCTTGCCCTGTTCGTGGGTCGACTCTGCGGTCAATGTCCTGGCCACCATCGCCTTGCCGGCCAGTTCCGGGTGGGCACGGATCAGCGCCAACTGGGCATCGAGGCCCGCCTCGCGCACGACGGCGGCCAGCGCGAGCTTCAATTGCGCCAAGCTGGCAAACGGCCGAGCCGACCAGGCCCGCTCGGCTATCCAGGGCGAGTGCTCGTAGACGCCATCCAGTGCGGTGGTGAATGCCGTCTGGTCGGCGGCATTCAGGGTGTCCAGGCTCAGGCTCATGCTGTTTCCCAGGTGAAGGCGGTCGCGGCGTCGAATGGATGCATCTGCTTCCAGTGGCGCGCGATGTCGATGCGGCGTGTCACCCAGACCCGGTCGTGCCTTGCCACGTGGTCCAGAAAACGCTGCAGCGCCCGAAACCGCGCCGGCCGGCCGAGCAAGCGGCAGTGCATGCCGACGCTCATCATGCTGGGCCGCTCGTCGCCCTCGGCGTAGTGCACGTCGAAGGCGTCACGCAGGTACTCGAAGAACTCGTCGCCGTGGCTGAAACCCTGCGGCAGCGCGAAGCGCATGTCGTTGCAGTCCAGCGTGTAGGGCACGACGAGGTGGGGCGCCAGCGTGCTGTCGCTCTTGCGAACCTGCAGCCAGAACGGCAGGTCGTCGCCGTAATAGTCGCTGTCGTATTCGAGCCCGCCATGGTCTGCCACCAAGCGGCGCGTGTTCGGGCTGTCGCGCCCGGTGTACCAGCCCAGCGCCTTCTGGCCGGTCGTCTGTTCAACCGCCGTCATGGCCAGCCGCAGGTGTTCGCGCTCAGTCTCCGCGTCGACCTCTTGGTAGCCTATCCAGCGCCAGCCGTGGCACGCGACTTCGTGGCCAAGTTCGACGAAGGCGCTGGCGACCTCCGGGCACCGTTGCAGCGCCATGCCGACGCCGAAGACCGTCAGCGGCAGCCCGCGCTGCTCGAACTCTCGCAGGATGCGCCAGACGCCGACGCGAGCACCGTACTCGTAGACGCCCTCCATGCTGAGGTGGCGCGCCGCGAAGGCCGGCGGGTTTGCCATCTCGGAAAGGAACTGCTCGCTTCCGGCGTCGCCGTGCAACACCGAGTTCTCGCTGCCTTCCTCGAAGTTCAGCACGAACTGCAGCGCGACCCTGGCGCGGCCCGGCCAAGCCGCTTGGGGCGGATGGCGACCGTGGCCTTTGAGGTTGCGCGGGTAGTCTGGGGTCGACCGAATCTTCATATGAACCTCAGCGTGGCCGCAGAACGGCCTCGAGCTCGGTGCTGGCCGGATTGGTGCGCAGGTTGCGCTCGACACTCTCGATATGGTCTTCCATCAGGCGCACCGCGGCACGCGAGTCGCGCCTCTCGATGGCATCGACGACCAGTTCGTGTTCGCGTTGCGATGCTTCGGCCGAATGCGCCGACTGGTACATCAGCGAGATCAGCTGCGAGCGGCTTAGCAGGTCGCCCAGCATCTCGGCCAATACCTCGTTGCCGAGCAACTGGGCCAGTACGACATGGAACTCGGCCAGCAGACGCGTGCGTCCGGCCACGTCGCTGCGCGCCACGGCCTGCCGCTCCTCGCGCAGATGGGCGCGCAGCAGGGCGACCTGGCCATCGGTGATGCGCGCGCACAGCTGCCGCACCATGACGGCTTCGATCATGTTTCGCAGCTCGAAGACCTGGCGCGCTTCCTCGATGCTCGGCATCGCGACGAAGGCGCCACGCGCCGGCTCCAGCGTGACGAGCCGGTCGCGGCTGAGCTGGTTCAGCGCCTGGCGGACGATGGTGCGCGAGACCTTGAAGATCTCGGCGATCTTCTGCTCGGCCAGCTTCGTGCCGGGCATCAGCCGGCGCTCGACGATCGCCGAGGTGATCGACTCGACGATGCGCTCGGTGGCGCCGACGGCGCGCGCAGGCGGCGGGGATTTCGAAACTTCAACCGCCTTGAGGCGGGGCCGGACCGTGGGCATGGGATGTTCTGTGGGGAGTCTTTGCACTTGACCTGAGTCGCAGATTGTATACACTTTGGCACGCGATGCAAGTACTGCCGGCGGTTTACCGCCGATCACCGAACCCGAAGGACAGTCATGGGACACCTCAGCACGCATGTGCTCGACACGATGAACGGTTGTCCGGCCGCGGGCATGAAGGTCGTTCTGCAACGCCTGCAGGACGATCAGGTCACGACCCTCAAGACCTTTAGCCTGAACGCCGACGGGCGCAAGGACGGCGGCCCCCTGCTCGACGCCGGCTCGATGCTGGCTGGGCGATACAGCCTGCTCTTCGACGTGGCAGCGTATTGCCGCGCCCGCGGAGTCGTCCTGCCCAGCCGGCCTTCCTGGACGTGGTGCCACTGGAAT
>JACCRJ010000592.1 GCA_013813615.1 Lautropia sp.
GGTTTGAATCGTCGACGATGTTCAACCGGCGCTGGCTGCGCCCGCGCATCAGCGCGATCCGCGTCATCCTCGCGAGGTCGTCGGCATGGATGTGGTTGGTCTGGACATCGGCCTGCGGCAGCAGGGCTGGCAGCCGCTCCTGCAGTCGTCCGATCGGCAGACGGTCCGCCGCGTAGATTCCCGGCACTCGTAGCGTCGTGACCTGCAGGCCCGGGCTGCGGCGGCAGGTGTCTCTCAGCCATTGCTCCGCATCGACGCGGCGACGGGCGCGGTCGGTGGTCGGGCTGACAGCAGATGTCTCGAGGGTCATCCGCCCCTGGCGGTCGCCATAGACGCCGGTGGTGCTCAGGTAGACCAGCCGCTTTGGTTTCAGCGGCCGGCTTCCGAGGCGCCACGAAGCGTGGTTGCGCCTTTCAACCGGCCGTGGCGGTTGCAGCAGTCTGGCGGTCCACTCGCGGGTGAGCTTGTCGATCGGCTCGCTGCGGCTGCGGGTTCCGACACCCCTCGACGATGCGCTGGCACGGTGCTCTGCGTTCGCCGGCGGCGGTGCGCTATGCACCACCCAGTCGGCCAGGTCCTGCAGGCGCCGCCGGCCGGCACGGGCGTCCAGGGGGACGGCGCCGACAGTGCGGATCTGCGCCAGCGTCTCAGACGAGCGGCCCACGCCGTATACCCGCCACTCCTTGCCGACGAGCGCCGCCAGGCGCCGGCCGATATCGCCGCAGCCGATGATCAGCAGGCGGCGCCGGCGGAACAGCCGGGGGAGTGCGCAATAATGCGGGGGCCGCAGTCCCACCCAGCGAATCCGCCTTTGCCAGGCAGGCATGACCTTCACCGTATCCATTGCACCCAGTGGCAAGACCGTCAGCGTCGACGGTGACACCCACATTCTAGAAGCTGCGCTCAAGCAGGGCGTGGTGCTGCCCTACGGTTGCAAGAACGGCGCCTGCGGCTCCTGCAAGGCGCGGGTCTTATCCGGCGACATCATCCAGGATTCCCACCAGCCCGGTGCGCTGACGGACGAGGAGGCGCGCCGGGGGTACGCCTTGCTGTGCCGCGCCCGGGCGGCGTCGGACCTCGTGGTGGAGGCGAGGGTGGTTGCTGCCGCCGGGGAGATCCCGATCCGCAAGATGCCCTGCCGGGTGTCGTCGATCGACAGGGTGGCGCCGGACGTGATGGTGATCCGGCTGCAACTGCCGGCCAGCGAACGCCTGCAATACCTGCCCGGCCAATACGTGGACCTGATCCTGCGGGACGGCACGCGACGCAGCTACTCGTTGGCGGCCGCGCCCAGGACGGCCCAGGGCCTGGAACTGCACGTCAGGCACATGCCCGGCGGCCGGTTCACCGATACCGCATTCGGGGTCGTCCAGCCGGAACTCAAGGTGCGCGACATCCTGCGCCTGGAGGGGCCACTCGGCACCTTCTTTCTGCGGGAGGACAGCCCCCGGCCGATCGTGATGGTCGCGAGCGGCACCGGCTTCGCGCCGATCAAGGCGATACTGGAGCACGTGCAGTCCCTGGTTGAATCCAAGGGGTTCAGCCGCCCGATCACGCTGTACTGGGGTGGACGCAGGCCGCACGACCTCTACATGAACGGACAGTGCGAGCGATGGGCTGCGGAACTGTCCAGCTTCACTTACGTGCCGGTGGTCTCGGATGCGTTGCCGCAAGACCACTGGCGGGGGCGGACCGGCTTCGTGCATCGGGCTGCCATGGAGGACTTCCCGGACATGAGGGGATGCCAGGTCTATGCCTGCGGCGCCCCGGTGGTGGTGGATTCGAGCCGGGCAGACTTCATTACCCACGGCGGCCTGCCGGCCGACGAGTTCTTCGCCGACGCCTTCGTGACCGCTGCAGACGTGGCGGCTGCCGTCGAAGGGCCCTGAAGCGGTCCGGGCGGCAGAATCCGCAGGTCCGCGCCCCCGCTGTTTCCGACAGGCCGGCCCGAGTTCAAGGCGCGCCTTCCTCGCCGAGGTAGGCGGCGCGAACACGCGGATCGCGCAGCAGGCCTTTCGCTTCGGCGCTCATGGTAATCAGGCCGGACTCCATCACGTAGCCGCGGTCTGCCGCCTCCAGCGCCAGCTTGGCGTTCTGCTCCACCAGCAGCATGGTCACGCCGCGCGAGGCCACATCGCGGATCACTTCGAATATCTTCTCGACCATGATCGGCGACAGCCCCATGCTCGGCTCATCGAGCAGGAGCACCTTGGGCCGGCTCATCAGGGCGCGGGCCATCGCCAGCATCTGCTGTTCGCCGCCGGACAGGGTGCCGGCTAGCTGGCTGGCCCGCTCCTTCAGGCGCGGAAAGATCCCGAACATCTTCTCGATGTCCAGGTCAACCTCCGGGTCCTTGCGGCTGTAGGCGCCCATCTGCAGGTTCTCGACGATCGTCATGCGCGCAAACACGCCGCGGCCTTCCGGCACCATCGCGAGGCCCCTGGCCACCAGCTGGTAGGAGCCGAGCGAGCGCGTCGGCTCCCCGAGGAAATGGATGGAGCCGTCGTTGACCGGCAGCACGCCGGTGATCGCCTTCAAGGTGGTCGTCTTGCCAGCGCCGTTGGCGCCGATCAGCGCGACCAGCTCCCCTTGCCTGACGTCGATGTCGACCCCTTTGACCGCCTGGATGCCGCCATAGGCGACCTTCAACCCTTTGACCGCCAGCATCATCGGGCGCTGGTCGCGAGCGGCTGCCGCCTGCTTCGGCTCATTCATGGCCGCCGCCGAGATAGGCTTCGATCACCGCGGGGTTCTTCTGGACTTCCGACGGAAGCCCTTCGGCGATCTGCTTGCCGTAGTCAAGCACCGTCACCCGATGGCACAGACCCATGACCAGCTTGACGTCGTGCTCGATCAGCAGGATGGTCTTGCCGTCCCTGCCGATGGCCGAGAGCAGGCCGCGCAGCGCGATCTTCTCGGTGGCGTTCATGCCGGCCGCCGGTTCATCCAGGGCCAGCAGTTTGGGGTCTGTCGCCAGCGCTCGTGCGATCTCCAGGCGGCGCTGGTCGCCGTACGAAAGCGTGCGCGCCTGGTAGTCGGCGAACTGGCGGATGCCGACGTATTCCAGCAGTTCCAGCGCACGATGGCGAATGGCTGCTTCCTCCCGCCTCTCGCTCTTGAGCCGCAGCACCGCGCCGATGACGCCGGCGCGAGTCCGCACGTGCCGGCCCACCATGACGTTCTCCATCGCCGTCATTTCGCCGAACAGGCGGATGTTCTGAAACGTGCGGGCGATGCCGGCTTCGGCCACCTTGTGGACGGCGCTCGGTTCGTACGGCTTGCCTTCGAGCATGAACTCGCCGGAGTCCGGGCTGTAGAGGCCGGTGATGACGTTGAAGAAGGTGGTCTTGCCGGCGCCGTTAGGGCCGATCAGGCCGTAGATCTGGCCCCGTCGGATCTGCAGGCCCACGTTCGACAAGGCTTGCAGGCCGCCGAAGCGCTTGTTGACGCCGGACACCGACAGGATGACGTCGTCCTGTGC
>JACCRJ010000595.1 GCA_013813615.1 Lautropia sp.
CTTCACCCGCCGCGCGAGCGCACCCATCTCGCCGGGTTGCAGAACCGGCATGTCGATGTCCAGGCGGTGCTGACCGGAGCCGAAGGAAAGCGTGTGCCACTGCAGTTCCTCCGGGGGAAGACCCGGCAGGTATCCGGCGGTCCAGCGCTCGGTCACGGTGTCACAGCCCTCAGGAACTCCGCCACTGCCAGCGAGCAGCCCTTCGCTTGAGAGCCTTCGGCTCGCCCCAGCAACAGAAAGCCGCCCTCGGAGGCAATCGCGACGTCCTCGGTGAGAATCGTGGTGACCGAGTTGAAGTTGGCCAGATCGCAGTGCGCGAGGATCCCGCGCTCGCCCGCAGCTACGTCGCGGCCGGTCAGCGGGTCGACCATCCGCGAGTGGATCCAGTGCGGCCCCGACTTGACCGAAGGCGCCGAGGCATTGCCATCGTCATAGAACTGGGTGCTGAGTTCCGTCATGCCATACATGTTGATGCAGCTATCCGCTGGCACGCCGAAGGTATCGGACAAGGTCGTGTAAAACTCCTCCGTCGGCAGCTGCCGGGAGTGCCCCTTGTAGCCGCCCGTGTCCAGAATCCTGCTGCCGGGGGGCAGGCGCATGGTCTCTCCGCGCTGCCGGAGTTCATCCATGAGGTGCACGAAGCTGTAGCTCGCCCCCAGCAGCGCAAGCCGCTGCCCGGTGCCCTCCGCGTCACGCAGAACCTGAAGCAGGCGAGCGGTTTCCAGGCCCCGTGAGCTCAGGAAGTATTCGCTGTCGTCACTGCCGAACTCCTGAAATGCCAGAGCGAGGTAGTGAGCGAGTGACGAGTTCGGCAGCTCCTCCTCTGTCGGGAACAGGATCGCCATCCGGATACGGTCTTCGCCGCGCATGAAGCGGCGCCGGAAGTTACTGCGCATGGAGCTGTCGTATACCGCCAGCGTGGGATGGTAATGGCGGCCTCTGACATCCCCGCGTGTCGTGCCGCTGGTCATGAAGATCCTTTGCGCCGCGCCGACCGGCTCACAGCTCAGCGCCACTTCCTTGAAGGCACTGATCGGCACGGCAGGGATGTCGCGCCAGCTCTTGACGCTTCGAGGCGTCACGCCTCGCCGCTGGCAAAAGCGCCGGTACGGCTGATTGCTGGCGTGCTGCCAGACGAACAGTCGCAGGGCCAGTGTCTCGAACTCCGCGCTGCTGCAGGTTTCCTGAGCGATGAAGCCGAGCAGCGTCGCCACGATGTCCCGGGGACAGCCGTTCACGCTACGGGCGCCGGCGCTTTCGAGCGACCGCCTCCGATATAGGAGGAGAGGAGGCTATGCGATGCGGGGATACTGTCATTCAAACTCCTGAGCGACCTGTGCGGCTGCTCCGGAGCTGAGTGCGAGCATCTTGACCGGTAGGTCGCAAAGCCCTGGCTCTTCTTCCGCCGGTATGAACCGGGTCAAGTTCGCGGGTTTGATCTCAGCACGCTGTTGCGCACACCCCGGAGCAGATCGATTGTGGCACCGTCACGGGGTGCGGTCAATGGCTGCGGAGACATCCACCGCCGCTTCCAACCTCAGGCACACGGCAAAATGCCTGCCGGACAGTCGGCTGCTTTCCTCGAAGTGATCCTTTCAGGAGGTCTGAATTTCGGATAGGCAGTCCGGTGTTTCGCGTCACTTGTATCACTCACCGCAAGGATCCCATTTTCCACGGGATATTTGCCGGTACCCCGCCGTGCGAGACGAGTACCCTCTGGAACTCGAGGAGGCAGAAGCATACAGTTCCTTGAGAAAGAAATTCCCGATGCTCAAGGCGGTTCATCGACCGCCTCAGGTCGGCAGGGATTTCTGGGGAGTGCTTCAGATTGATCGCGCCAGGCAACGAGCGGGCATGACCATGACATTGCTTTTGGCGCCTATGCCGCAGGCCTTTGCGACTTGCGCGAGCCGCGTGCCGAGACTGCTGGTGCGCTCCGGTCGGAGAACGTCAGCCAGCAAGCGCGCGACGCACGGATTCCGCGATGGCGGCGTCGTCCTCAGGCGCGGGGACCTGGAGGTCGACGATGAGGATGCCCTGCTGGGCCAGGCGCTCCGATAAGTGAACCGGCACATCGGCGTTCTGCAGGCGTTTGCTCAAGCCAGTGGCATCGACGCGCGCGACAGCCGGGTCGATCAGCAGATGTAGGTGAGGCACCCGGCCGGTCTCGCTTGCGGGCAGCAAGCGCGTGCGGATACCGGGCAGCCCACCGAGCCTCGCTTCGATGCGTGTCAGCCGCTCCGCCAGGCGGGCATTCGCTGCCGCGTCATCCATCACAGCGAATCGCTCGAACGCGGCGAGCAAGCCGACGATCTCTTCCTTTCCGACCTTGAAGCCTCGCCCCAGCCCATGATGCGGGACGCCTTTTAACGCAACCCGGTCGATCAGATCGGGCGGCTCCCAGGTTGCCGGAGCAACGTCCATGTCGAGTTGCTGAACGAGGGCGGCACCGATGAGATCGCGGCGGCCGGCGAGGATGCCCGAGGCCTGCGGCCCGCCGATCGCCTTGCCGCCGGAGAAAGCGACCAGATCGGCTCCTGACTCGATAAACCGGCGCAGGTTCGACTTGGGCGGAAGCTGGGCTGCAGCGTCAACGATGATCGGCAA
>JACCRJ010000612.1 GCA_013813615.1 Lautropia sp.
TGCCGATTCCCGGCAGACGCAGCGCCAGGTCGTTGACGTCGACGCCGACCGACAACCCCAGCAGGTTCAACTCCAGCCCCTCCTCGAGCGCCAGGGAGGCGCCCAGCAGGCCATAGGCCGAGAGCTGCCAGCCGGTGCCGCTCGGCGTACCGGCGAAGAACGTCGACGGACCGAGGAAGTCCTTGCCGATCGCCGTCGGCGGAAGGTCCAGGCGCAGTTCCGGCACCTGCCTGGCAATGTGGGCGACGAAGGTATTGCTGTTGGGGCCCGGCCAGGCCCGGTACCGGTCCGGCCAGGGGTAGTTGGCGACGGCGGTTTCGATGCGGTCGATCAGCGCATCGACGCCCTGCCCGCGCCGCTCAGCCAACAGGGCGGGAAACTCGCCGAACCAGCGGCCGTCCGGAACCGCGCCCGGCCGCACGTCCACTGCCCGGCCGCCCCGGTAGGCCCGCCAGCCCAGCACCTGGTAGAGGGTGTACTCCGCGGCGCCGGAGCGCTTGACGACGACCCAGGAATGGATGCCGAAGGCGCCCCGCCAGTGCACCGTCCGCGCGCCGTAGACCTGCACGACTGCGCCCGCCTCCACTGCCGGATCCGGCGCCTGGCCGGTACTGTCACGGCTTGCGGAGCGCCACTGCGGCCCCAGTTCCACCCGGCCGGACGCCACGACCGCCAACGGCCCCATCAGCAGCGCCACCAGGGACGCGATCAACCAGGCCGGCCAGCGCACCCAGGGCGCGCCCCGCGGAGCGCGCCGCGCGCCTTTGCCTGATTCCGGGACCGGCGCCCGGTTCCCGCCATTCGCTTCGTTCATGTCGCCGCCTGCTTGCCTCCATCGGCCTGCTTGCCTGCATCGAATACCGGCCGGCCCGCGTCGTCCGCCCGCTCGTCCGGCTCTACATGGATCGTCACCCGCACCCCGTCGATGGCTGCTTCCAGTGCATCCTCGATCCGGTCGCAGATCGCATGCGACGCCCAGACGCTCATCCGGCCGCTCACCGTCAGGTGGAACTCCACGAAGGTCATGTGGCCGGCATGGCGGGTGCGCAGGGCATGCATCCCGGCCACCCCCGCGGCCTCCGCTTCGATTACCTGGCGGATCTGCGTCACCACTTCCGGAGCCGGCGCCGCATCCATCAGCCCGCCGACGGACTCGCGGATCACCGACGCGCCGGTGCGGATGATGTTGAGCGCGACCAGCCCGGCGATCAGCGGATCCAGGATGTGCCAGCCGCTCAGCACGGCCAGCGTCAGCCCGACGATCGCGCCGATCGACGTGTAGACGTCCGCGATCAGGTGGCGGCCGTCGGCGATCAGGGCCACCGAACGCCAGCGCCGGCCCAGGCGCAACAGGATAGCCGCTAAGGCGGCGTTCAGCAGCGTGGCTGCGCCGTTGACCAGCATCCCGGCTACCGGCACATCCAGGACCCGGGGGCTCGACAACGCCTGCCAGGCCTCGTGCAGGATGCTGAAGGCCGCGACGACGATCAGCACCCCCTCCAGCACGGCGGAAAAGTATTCCGCCTTGGCATGGCCGAAGGGATGGCCCGCATCGGCCGGCTTGGCGCCGACATGGATGGCGAAAAGCGCTGCCGCTGCGGCGACCACATTGACGATGCTCTCCAGCGCATCGGCATAGAAAGCGACACTGCCGGTGATGCGATAGGCGACGTACTTGAGTCCCAGCACGAGGATGCCGACGGCGACGCTGCCCAGCGCCAGCTTGAAGGTCCGGTTCATCCGCTATCAACGCACGAATCGCGGCACACCGGCCACATAGGCGGCCGCCAGGTTGCGCTCGTCTGCCAGCATCATCCAGGCGAAGACGCGTTCGTGCAGGTTGCGCGCCACCTGCATCCGGCGCTCGGCGACCGGTCCTGCCGCCCAATCCCAGGCGCAGACGTCAGCGGTGGTGCCTGTCTCCAGCGAACCGATCTCCGCCTGCAGGCCGAGCGCCGCGGCGCTGCCCAGGGTCACGGCGTGCAGCGCCTTCCAGGCAGTCAGGCGCTGGCCGGCCATGGCCTGGACCCGGTAGGCGTCGGCCATCGTGCGGATCATCGACAGGCTGGTGCCGCCACCGACGTCGCTGGCGATCGATACCGCCACGTCCGCGTCGAGCGCGGCGCGCCAGTCGAAGAGGCCGCTGCCGAGGAACAGGTTCGACGACGGGCTGTGGGCGATCTGCGCGCCGGTGTCCCTGAGCAGCGCGCGGTCTTCGTCGTCGAGCCAGATGCCGTGCGCGAAGATGCTGCGCGAATTGACCAGCCCTGCCCGGGCGTAGACGTCCAGGTAGCTGCGCGCCTGCGGGAACAGGCGGTGCGCCATCCGAACCTCGTCGCGGTTCTCGGCGACATGCGTCTGCAGGTAGACGCCTGGCACCGTCGCGCACAACCTGCCGGCCATCTCGAGTTGTTGCGGCGTGCTGCTGGGTGCAAAGCGCACGGTGACGGCGTATGAAAGGCGCCGCTTGCCGTGCCAGCGCTCGATCAGGTCGATGCAGTCGCGCTCTGCCTGCGCCACGTCGTCCCGCAACGCAGCCGGCGCATGCCGGTCCATCAGCACCTTGCCGGTGATCAGCCGCATCCCGCGTGCGTCGGCGCAGGCGAAGAGCCGGTCGGCACTGACCTTGTGCACGGTCGGATAGACGGCGGCGCTGGTGGTGCCGTGCGCGAGCAGCGCATCCAGGAAGCGCTCCGAACCCGCCTGCGCCTCGGCCGCGTCGGCAAAGCGCATCTCCGCCGGGAACGTGTAGGTGTCGAGCCAGTCCAGCAGTTCGGTGCCGTGGCTCGCGATGACGTCGAGCTGCGGGCTGTGGACGTGGGTATCGATGAAGCCCGGCAGCAGCAGCCTGCCGCGGTGGTCCACCTGCCGCCAGGAAGCGTCGGGAACCTGCGCACCGGGCTGCACGCCGACGATGCGACTCCCCTCGATCAGCAGCCAGTGGTCCGGACGATGACGCACGCAGGCGGGCTCGAGTTCACCCCATGCGGGCATGGCGGTGAAGTCCAGGAGGTCCCCGCGCAGCGCAACGCGGGCGCCTTCAGGCGAGGTGTCCATGGGAAATCCGGGGATCATCCGTAGCTGGAGGGGTGGGTATACTGGGACAGCATACGGACACGAGCATAGCCGGGCAAGCCAGCAGCAGGCGTAACACCAGTACTCCGATCATGATCACGCAACCGATCCGCTTCTTTCATCGGGGCAAGGTGGTGACGGTGACCACCGCCCGCACGACCCGCACCGTCCTGGACTGGCTGCGCGAAGACGCCGGCTGCACCGGCACCAAGGAAGGCTGCAACGAGGGCGACTGCGGCGCCTGCACTGTGGTGATCGGAGAACCGGCCCTCCCGGACACCGCCGCCGGCGCCCCGGGCGGCACCGCCAATCACGGTCGCGGGCAGATTTCCGGCGGGCTCTCGCTGCGGCCGGTGAACGCCTGCATCCAGTTCCTGCCCACGCTCAACGGCAAGGCGCTGTTCACCGTGGAAGACCTCAAGCCGATCGCGGGCGGCAGGTTGCACCCGGTCCAGCAGGCGATGGTGGACTGCCATGGCTCGCAGTGCGGCTTCTGTACGCCAGGCTTCGTGATGTCGCTCTGGAGCACCTACGAGAGCGCTCACGAGGCCAGGCTCGACCGAGCCGACGCGCGAGCGGGCCGCAGCGGCCCCGAGCTGCCGAGCCGGCAGCGGCTTGCCGACGACCTTTCCGGAAACCTCTGCCGCTGCACCGGCTACCGGCCGATCCTCGACGCCGGCCAGCGCATGTTCGATCTTCCGGCAGCGCTTCTTGACCGCGGGCCGGTCATCGAGGCGCTCTCAGCCCTGCAGCCGGCCGAGGCCTTTCACTATGCAGCCGCGCCGTCACACCTGCCGGGCGATGACGCGCGCACGGACCCCGCGCGCACAAACCATTATTACGCGCCGCAGACGCTCGAGCAGCTCGCCGGGCTGTGCAGGGAGCGGCCGGGCGCCCGGCTGCTGGCCGGCGGCACCGACGTCGGCTTGTGGGTCAACAAGCAGTTGCGGGACCTCGGCGACCTCATCCACGTCGGCGACGTGGCGGAACTCAAGCGCATCGAGGTCCGCGACGGCCAGCTCTGCATCGGCGCAGGTGCCTCGCTGGAGTCGGCATGGAGCGCACTGGATGCCCGATTCGAAGGACTGACGGACGTATGGCTGCGTTTTGCCTCGCCGCCGATTCGCAACGCGGGAACGATGGGCGGCAACCTCGCCAACGGCTCGCCGATCGGCGACGCTGCCCCGGTGCTGATGGCGCTGGACGCAAGCCTCGAGTTGCGCTGCGGCAGCGCCGTCCGCAGGCTGCGGCTCGACCAGTTCTACCTGGACTACATGCGCAACCAGCTCGCACCCGGCGAGTTCCTGCAGCGCATCCTGGTGCCGCTGCGGCCTGCGGCTGCGCCGGACAGGCCCGCAGCACAAATCGGCGCAACGGCGTCGCACCACCTGCGGGTCTACAAGATCAGCAAGCGTTTCGACTCGGACATCTCCGCCGTTTGCGCGGCCTTTGCGGTACATCTCGAAGGCGCCGTCGTGAAGTCGGTGCGGCTCGCCTTCGGCGGCATGGCCGCGGTCGTCAAGCGGGCCGCGCAGGCAGAAGGGGTTCTGGCAGGACGCCGATGGGAGGAGGCGGCGATAAACGACGCCAGGGCGGCGCTGGCGCAGGAGTTCACGCCGCTGTCGGACCTGCGGGCGAGCAGCGCCTACCGCATGCAGGTTGCACAGAACCTGCTGCGCAAGTTCTGGCTTCAAACGCGCGCCGACGATGCGCTGCCGCTGCACGCAACCAGTGTGTGGAGCGTGATGCCCCACGACGCCGGACAGGCGGCGACCCGCAGATGAACAAGCCGCTGCCCGAGCACCTGCTGCATTCCGCGAAGGCCTTCGCCGACTACCGGGACAACCAGTCGAGGAGGCTGGACGAGGACGCCGAAGCTGCCGCGCTCGCCCTCGGCGCACGCGTCGGCATCAGCCGCCCGCACGAGTCGGCGCATCTGCATGTATCCGGGGAGGCCGCCTATGTGGACGACCTGCCGGAACTCGCGGGGACGCTGCACGCGGCGCTCGGATTGTCGCCGGTGGCACGCGGACGGATATTGACGCTGGATCTCGACCTGATCCGCAGCCGGCCCGGCGTGGTCGCGGTGCTGACGGCCGACGACGTGCCCGGTGTCAACGATTGCGGGCCGATCGTCCATGACGATCCGATTTTTGCATCGCCGCACGAAGAGATCCGCTACCTGGGCCAGCCGGTTTTCGCGGTGGTGGCCGGATCGCGCGACGCCGCCCGGCGCGCAGCCGCCCGGGCCGCGGACGCGCTCGACGTCGAGACACTGACACCGGTGCTGACGCCGCAACAGGCTCATGCCGCGCAGCAGTACGTCCTGCCGGCAATGCACCTGGTGCGCAGCAGCCGCGACGGCGGGGCGCAGGCAGCCATCGCCGCGGCCCCGCACCGCCTGCGCGATACGTTCTTCGTCGGCGGCCAGGAGCAGTTCTACCTCGAGGGCCAGATCAGCTACGCCATCCCGCGCGAGAACGGCGAGATGCTGGTGCACTGCTCCACCCAGCATCCGACTGAAATGCAGCACCTGGTGGCGAGGGCGCTCGGCTGCCCGGCCCACCAGGTGCAGGTCGTCTGCCGGCGGATGGGCGGCGGCTTCGGTGGCAAGGAATCGCAGTCGGCCATGTTCGCGTGCGTGGCCGCGCTGGCTGCGGCCAGGCTCGGCCGGCCGGTCAAGCTGCGCCTGGACCGCGACGACGACTTCCTCATCACGGGTCGGCGCCACTGCTTCTGGTACGAGTACGATGTCGGCTACGACCAGGATGGCCGCCTGCACGGCGCCGACATCACCATGGTCTCTCGTGCCGGCCATTCCGCGGACCTCTCCGGGCCGGTGATGACCCGCGCGCTCTGCCACGTCGACAACGCCTATTGGCTGCCGGACGTCGCCGCGCATGGTTACTCGGCGCGCACGAACACCCAGTCGAACACCGCCTTCCGGGGCTTCGGCGGTCCGCAGGGCGCCATCGCCATCGAGAACATACTCGATTCGATCGCCCGCAGGCTGGGAAAGGATCCGCTGGACGTGCGTCGACTCAACTTCTACGACAGGCACGAGCGCAACGTCACGCCCTACGGGCAGGTGATCGCGGACAACATCATCCACGAGCTCACCGCGGAACTGGAGGACTCGAGCGATTACCGCGCAAGGCGCGAGGAGATCGCCCGCTTCAACCGGCAAAGCGCCGTGCTCAAACGCGGCATTGCGCTCGCGCCGCTGAAGTTCGGCATCTCGTTCAACGTCAAGCATTTCAACCAGGCGGGTGCGCTGGTCCACGTGTACAACGACGGCTCCATCCTGGTAAACCACGGCGGCACCGAGATGGGCCAGGGCCTGAACACCAAGGTCGCGCAGGTGGTGGCGCATGAACTCGGCGTCGGCTTCGAGAGCGTGCGCGTCTCCGCCACCGATACGCAGAAGGTGGCCAACACCTCGGCGACCGCCGCATCGACCGGTGCGGACCTCAACGGCAAGGCTGCACAGGATGCGGCGCGCCAGATCCGCGAGCGCCTCGCCGCCTGCGCCGCTGCCCTTTACGGCGGCGCCCCGGCGGAGGTGCGCTTCGCCAACGACCTGGTGCAGGTGAACGGCCGGCAGCTCGCCTTCTGCGCGCTGGTCGCGCAGGCCTACATGGAACGCGTGCAGCTCTGGTCGGACGGTTTCTACGCGACACCCGGCCTGAGCTGGGATCGCGACGCGATGAAGGGCAACCCCTTCTACTACTTCGCCTACGGCGCCGCCGTCAGCGAGGTGGTCATCGACATCCTCACCGGCGAATGGAAGCTCCTGCGCGCGGACATTCTGCAGGACGCAGGCAAGTCGCTCAATCCTGCCGTCGACATCGGGCAGATCGAAGGCGCGTTCATCCAGGGAATGGGCTGGCTGACGATGGAGGAGCTGGTCTGGCATCCGCAGACCGGTAAGCTGGACACCCATGCGCCCAGCACCTACAAGATCCCGACCGCCAACGATTGCCCGCCGGTCTTCAACGTGCGCATGTTCAACGCCGAGAATGCGCAGGACAGCATCCACCGTAGCAAGGCGGTCGGCGAGCCGCCGCTGCTGCTGCCGTTCTCGGTATTCTTCGCGATCCGAGACGCAATTTCCGCGGCCGGCGGCCATCGGCTGGATCCGCCGCTGCGCGCGCCGGCGACCAGCGAAGAGATCCTGCGCGCGGTAATGGCGGTGCAGGCGGCGCAGCCGGCGGTCAGTTGAGCCTGGCTGAACGCAACAGATGAAGCGGCTCTTGCGGATCGGCAGATCGGCAGGGACCCGCTCATCCAGCGTCTGCATAGCTTCTCCATCACACCCGCGCAGGCTCACGTCCTGGCGGTGTTAGCCCGGCGGATTACGATACCCGCGGTACGATACCTCTTTCCCCGACGGCGAGTTCGACAGATGCGCTTGATGCAATCACGTTTTACCCTGCTGCTGGGCAGCGCCTTCCTCGCTGGTTGTGCGGCAACCGGCAGCGGCGGCGGTTCCGACCCGTGGGCCGATTCCGGCCCGTTGCCGGCGCCGGAGACACGAGCGCCTTCCGGCGCGTCACGCGCTGCCGCAGACAAGGAGCCCGGACCACCGGCTGAAACCACCGCGCCTTCCGGCAAGGTCGAATGGGTGGCGGTCTTCGAAAGCCCGCCGGGCGCGCGCTACACCGAGCAGCGCGTCATCTATGTCGACCGCAACGGCGTCGAGGCGCATCCCCTGGACAAACTCACTTACTACCTCGCGCGCACCCGGGAGGTGAGCCGCTCCGGCGTCAAGCCGAAGATCCAGGAGATCGCGGTGCTCTGCGAAGGCAACCCGATCGCACCGGCGACTTCGCTGCGCGGCGAAGGCACCGAGGAAGCCGGCGGCAGTTATTCGCTCAAGCGCGCCCCGCAGCCGCTGACCTCCATCGCGCAGTTCTCGACCCAGCGCCTGCGCCCGGATGCGAACAATCCGAACACCTTCATCGTTCGCGCGGTGTGCCTGTTGGGAACCGGCGGCTGAGTCTGCCACCCTGTATCCGATACCACTATCGCGGCCGCCCGCAAGACGAACGGATCAGCTGTTGGAGTCGTCTTGCGCCGGCGCGCCGGAATCGTCCTTGCCGTCGCGGTACCGGAAGTCCTTGAGCACCCGCAGGTCCTCGAGGTCGTCCAGGTCCTCGAGATCTTCCAGGTCCTCGGCATCCTGGATGTCTGCGTCGGCGTCCGCCGCATCGCCGCCGCCTTCGGACTCATCGACCTCGGGCCGGATCGCCGCAAGCCCTTCCACGCGGCCGACGAACTCTTCGATCGGCATCTCGCCGTCGATGAAGCGTTCCCGCAGCGCCCGGTATTCCGGATCGGCAAGCAGATCCACGCCGTCGCGCGCCAGCGAGGCTTCGGCCTCGAGGACCTGCTGCAGATCCTTCAGGTACTTGCTGTCGATGCCACCTGCCATGGCCCGATTGTAGCGCCGACGCCCGGGAGGCTGTCCTAAGCCTGGATGGTGTAGCCGCCGTCGACCGGGATCGCGGCTCCGGTGATGTACTGCGAACCGTTCCCGCAAAGCAGCACGGTGATCGCTTCGAAGTCCGCAGGGGTTCCCCAGCGGCCGACAGGAGTTCGGCCGAGCACCCGCTCATTGAGGCCGGCGACTTCTCGCCGGGCGCCTTTGGTGAGGTCGGTGTCGATCCAGCCCGGCAGCAGCGCATTGACCTGGATGTTGTCGACTGCCCAGGCGGTGGCCAGCGCGCGTGTCATCTGGACGATGCCGCCTTTGCTGGCGGCATAGGCCACGGCGAAGGAAGCGCCCATGACCGACATGATCGAACCGATGCTGATGATCTTGCCGCCGCCCGCCGCCTTCATGTGCGGATAGGCGGCCTGCGAGCAGGCGAAGGCGCTGCTCAGGTTGGTGTCGATGATCCGGCGCCACTCCTGCATCGTGTACTCATGCGGCGGCTTGCGCAGCGCGGTCCCGGCATTGTTGACCAGGATGTCCACCCGCCCGAAGTGCGCAGCCGCCTGCTCGACGAGCGAGCGGCATTCTTCATCCTTGATCACGTCGGCCTCGATGGCGAGGCACTTGACGCCGAGCGCTTCGAGTTCCGCAACAGCCGCCGTGGTCTTGGCGGTGTTGCGCCCGACCACCGCGACCTGCCCGCCGGCACGGGCGATGCCCCGCGCCATGCCCAAGCCGATCCCGCCGTTGCCGCCGGTGACGATGGCGACCCGCCCTGACAGATCAAACGCTTTCATTGCTGCTCCCTCGGGCGACGCCCAGGTGTTGGTTCAGTATCTCGGGATCGCGCGCCAGCGCGTCCGGCGTGCCCTGGAACACGAACTGCCCCGAAGACAGCACGCAGACATGGTCGGCCACCGCCAGGGCCAGCGCAAGGTTCTGTTCCACCAGCAACACCGCGAGGCCCAGCGAGCGCAACCGCTTCAGTATCTCTCCCACCTGCAGCACCAGCCGCGGCGACAGCCCTTCGGATGGTTCGTCCATCAGTGCTGTCGATCGACAGCCCCGCCAGCGAGGGCCGCGGCACATTGGTCGCGCCGTTGTCGCCGATCCTGCGCGCAGGCGACCTCCCGCCGATGCAACTCGCGCACCATATCGAGCCGTGCACCACCAATCCGCTCGGCGTCAAGGGCGCGGGCGAGTCCGGCGTGGCGGGTTCGCTGCCCTCGGGCGTGAATGCGGTGCTGCACGCGCTGTCGAGCCGGGGCGTGAACCACCTCGACCTGCCGTTGACACCGCCACGGGTCTGGGCAGCGCTGCAGGCGGTCAGTTCGCCGCCAGTTTCCTGAGCAGCACCTGCTGCGGGTCCCGGTCCCGGGAGAGCACCGGGCCGCTCAGCTTGTAGCCGCCGCGGGCGTCCATCTCCCAGACGGAGAAGCCGGGCTCGAGGTAGCCCCGCAGGCCCTCCTCGATCACCCGCTGCTTCAGCTTGCGGTCGCGGACCGGGAACGCCACCTCGACCCGGCGAAAGAAGTTGCGGTTCATCCAGTCGGCCGAACCCAGCCAGACGTCTTCGGCGCCGCCCGCCCAGAAGTGGTAGATCCGGCTGTGTTCCAGGAAACGGCCGATCACGGAAACCACCCGGATGTTGCTGGAGAGCCCCTCGATTCCTGGGCGCAGCGCGCACACCCCGCGCACGATCAGGTCGATCTTCACGCCCGCCTGGCTTGCCTCGTAGAGCGCATCGATGACGCTTTCCTCCAGCAGCGCATTCATCTTGGCGGCGATGTAGCCCTTCTTGCCGGCCCTCGCCGCCTCCGTCTCCCGCCGGATCGCCTTGAGGATGTAGTCGTGCAGCGTGAACGGCGCCTGCAGCAGGCTATGGAGCTTGCCGGCAGTGCCCAGGCCGGTGAGCCTGCGGAACACCTCCTGCACGTCTGCGCAGATCTTCTCGTCGGCGGTGAAGAGGCCGAAGTCCTCGTAGAGCCGGGCGGTGCGCTGGTGGTAGTTGCCGGTGCCGAGGTGCGCATAACGGCGCAGCCTGCCGTCCTCCCGGCGGATGATCAGCGCGAGCTTCGCATGCGTCTTGTGCCCGACCACCCCGTAGACCACGTGCGCACCCACCTCCTCCAGCTTGGCCGCCCAGTTGATGTTGGCCTCCTCGTCGAAGCGCGCCATCAGTTCCAGGACAACAGTCACTTCCTTGCCGACCTTCGCAGCTTCAAGCAGCGCTTCCATCAGCAGCGAGTCGGCGCCGGTCCGGTAGATCGTCTGTTTGATCGAGACCACCTGCGGGTCGCTCGCCGCGCTGCGCAGGAAGTCCATCACCGGGTTGAAGGATTCGTAGGGCTGGTGAACCAGCACATCGCACCTGGCAATCGCCTGGAACAGGTCCTTCTTGCGAAACGCCGCCGGCAGGCCGGGATCGAACCGCGGGAACTTCAGGTCCGGCCGGTCGACGATGTCGATGATCTGCTCGAGGCGCACGAGGTTGACCGGCCCGTTGACGAAGTAGCAGTCGACGTCGGCGAGCTCGAACTCCTTCTTCAGCAGATCGATCACCAGCGGGCTCATGTCGTAGGAAAGCTCGAGCCTCACGCCGTCGCCGTAGTGGCGCTGACCGAGCTCGCTGCGCAGCGCCTGGCGCAGGTTGGTCACCTCCTCCTCGTCGACATACAGCTCGCTGTTGCGCGTGAGCCGGAACTGCGACCGGCTCTTCACCTCGAGCCCGGGGAACAGCCGCTCGATGAAACCGTGCACGATCGAGGTCAGCAGCATCACGCCGTGCGGCGCGCCGGCCACCGCGGAGGGCACCCGCAGCACCCGCGGCAGCACTCGGGGGGCCTGCACGATCGCGATGCCCGGCCGCCGGCCGAAGGCGTCTCGCCCGTCCAGCTCGACCGCGAAGTTGAGCGTCTTGTTGGAGATGCGCGGAAACGGATGCGCTGGATCCAGGGCGATCGGCGTCAGCAGCGGCTCTATCTCCTCCATGAAAACCTTCTCCGCCCAGGCCCGCTGGACCTCGTTCCATTCGGTCGACAGCAGGATGACGATGCCCTCCGCCTTCATCGCCGGCGTGAGCACGTTGAGCAGGATGTGGTACTGGTGGGTGATCAGCAACCCCGCGCGAACCGCGATGGCGTCGAGCTGTTCGCGGGCACCAGCTGCCGATGCGTTGTCCACCCGGGCCAGCTCCTGCAGCTCGGCGACCCGGATCTCGAACAGTTCATCGAGGTTGCCGGAGACGATGGTGAGGTAGCGAAGGCGCTCCAGCAGCGGCACCTCGCGGTTCTCCGCCATCGACAGCACCCGCTCGTTGAAGGCAAGGATGCCCTGCTCGCGGCTGAGCGGCGCCAGCTGGCGGGTCGAGACCAGCCCCTCCCCGTCCGCCACGCCGGCTGCGTCCGGCGCGATTGGCTTGTCGGGTGCGTTCACGACGCGACGATCGCGTTTTTTCGTGACAGGCTGATGACGGTGCTGCTTGCTGTTCATGCGGTTCACACGAGAGGGCCCTGATTTTGCGGCAGAATCGGGGCATGCTCCAGCCTCGCACGATGGAAGTCCTGCCGCAGTCTGCCAGACGGCGCCAACTGGCGTCGGTGGACCTCGGTTCCAACAGCTTCCGGCTGATGATCGTCGACGTCCACGAATCGTCGGCGGGTCCGCAGATGAAGCTGCTCGACCAGATCAAGGAGACGGTGAGGCTCGGCGCCGGGCTCGACCAGCAGCGGGAGCTGTCGGCGCAGGCGCAGCAGCGGGCGCTGGAGGCGCTTCGGCGCTTCAGCGAGCGGCTGCGCGGCTTCGAGCCGGACAGCGTGCGGGCGGTAGCCACCAATACCGTGCGGGTAGCGCGCAACAGCGCAAAATTCCTGGGCGAAGCGGGGGCCGCGCTGGGGTACCCGATCGAGGTCATTGCCGGCCGCGAGGAAGCCCGCCTCATCTACCTCGGCGCAGCCCACTCGCTGCCACAGGACCATCAGCTGCGTCTGATCGTCGACATCGGCGGCGGCTCGACCGAATGCATCGTCGGCGCGGATCACGAACCGAAGCGGCGCGAGTCGTTCCAGATGGGCTGTGTGTCCCTCACGCAGGAGTTCTTCCCCGACGGCCGGATTACCAAGCAGGCCTTTCGCAAGGCGCGCCTCTTCTGCGGCGAGCAGCTCGCCGCGCAGGTCCGCGCGTTCCGGCGGCTGGGCTGGAACTATGCCGTCGGAACCTCCGGGACCGTCAAGGCCCTCTGGCAGGTCGGTTCGGCGGAATTCGGTTACCCGCGGATCACCCCGGAGAGCCTTGCGAGGATCGAAGCGATGGCATTGCAGGCCGGCTCGGCTGGCGCGCTGAACGCGGCCGGCCTCAAGCCGGAGCGCCAGGCGGTGTTCGCCGCGGGGCTTGCGGTGATGCAGGCAGTATTCGAGGAGTTCCAGATCTCGACGATGGCGTACTGCGATTCCGCGCTTCGCGAAGGCATCCTGCATGACCTGCTGGGACGTGCCTCCGGCGCCGACCGCCGCGAGATCACCATCAGCCACCTGGTGGAGCGATACCGGATGGATGACACCTACGGCAGGCGGGTGGCCGCGGTTGCCGGCGAACTGCTGAACGCGCTGCACGACGGGCAGGCCGATGCCCACCAGTTGCAGATGCTGGAATGGGCGGCGCGGATCAGCGAGATCGGCTCGTTCATCGCGCATGCCGATGCGCACAAGCATGGCGGCTACATCGTCGCCAACGCAGACCTACCGGGGTTCTCCAGCACCGACCAGCGCCTCCTCTCGCTCCTCGTGCTGGGGCAATCAGGCGGCCTGCGAAAGATCCGCGCGCACGAGCCGGACCCCTCGCATTGGCTGCTGGTCCTGTGCCTGCGGATCGCCGTCATCCTGCAGCGTCGGCGGGACGGGCGGCAGACGCCGATCCGGATCCGACCCTCGGCCAATGGTCCGGCCAGCGGCTGGGACGTGGACTTACCGCAGGCCTGGGCGGCGGAGCACCCCCTCACGGTGCAGTCGCTGGAGAAGGAGACGGCACTGTGGCAGGACAGCCGCCTCTTCAGCCAGGTCGCCTTCAACCTGATCTGACGAAGACGCCTCGACGCTGAACAGAGCGCAAGTCAGGCGGCGCGATCCGTGCGCCAGCGGGGACGCAGCTCACTCCAGCAGCCGCCGCGGATCCGGGTCCGCCGCAAGGAACGGACTGCCGAAACCCAGCAGCCGCCGCGGATCCGGCTCCGCCGGTCCGCCAGCGGCGCCCCCCTGGGGGGGAGGGGCCGAAGGCCCTTCGGGGGGGAGTCTCAACTTGGCAAGAAGCTGCTCCCGCGACTCCTGCCAGGCCGGGTCGAAGGGAATGCAGCTGACGGGGCAGACCTGCTGGCACTGCGGTTCGTCGAAATGGCCGACGCATTCGGTGCACTTGTGCGGGTCGATCTGGTAGATCTCCTCGCCCATGCTGATCGCGCCGTTCGGGCACTCGGGCTCGCACACGTCGCAGTTGATACATTCGTCGGTGATCAGCAGTGCCATCTGAAAATGCTTCCCTTGTAACTAGGATCGCTGCCGGCGCTTCTCGATCAGGTGGTCGTTGACCAGCGGCGGCACGAAACGGCTGACGTCACCGCCGAACATCGCAATTTCCCGCACCAGCGTGCCGGTGACGAACTGGAAGCCGTCGGTGGGCGCCAGGAAAATGGTATCAACCTTCGGCATCAGGTAATGATTCATCCCTGCCATCTGGAACTCGTATTCGAAGTCGGCGACGCCGCGAAGGCCGCGCATCACCACCCGGGCGCCGACCCGCTCGACGAAATCCTTCAGCAGACCGCCAAAACCCTCCACCCGGACGTTGCCGAAAGGCGCGAGGACGTCGCGAGCGAGCT
This sequence comes from Lautropia sp., assembly GCA_013813615.1. Lineage (GTDB taxonomy): Bacteria > Pseudomonadota > Gammaproteobacteria > Burkholderiales > Burkholderiaceae_E > Lautropia. The sequence continues at coordinate 14,382 of JACCRJ010000612.1, forward strand.
GCAGCCGCTCCTCGTACGTGAAGAGCGTGCCCTTGGCGCGGCTGTCGGCCACCGCGACGACGATTTCGTCGAAGACGCCGCAGGCACGGCGAACCAGGTCCTCATGGCCACTGGTGATCGGGTCGAACGTGCCTGGATATACGGCGATGGCCATCTAGAATTCTCCGGTGGGCGCCTGCCCGGGCGCTGCGAGGAGCGGATGCCTCGGTCCGAGCAGATGATAGTGAACCTGCCCCGCCCGCGCCGCCCGCAGGACCGCCAGGCCGCCCGCACCGGCGTATCCCAGCCATTCGCCGGTCAGCTTGAATTCGCATTCGGCATAGACGCGCCCCTCCGGTGCGAGCCGAGTCTGCAGCAACGGCAGCAGGCGCTCCAGCCAGCCTTCATGGTACGGCGGATCCAGCAGCACCAGGTCATGCGGCCGGACCGGAGTCGACTTCAGCCAGGCGAGCGCATCGGCGCGCATGACAGCCACCATCTCCGCCGCCAGCCGGGCCTTGACTATCTCCAGGGAGCGGGCCAGCTTCGGATCACGCTCGATGAGCGTCACCCGCGCAGCGCCGCGCGAGGCCGCCTCGAAACCTAGAACGCCCGTCCCGGCGAACAGGTCCAGGCAGTCCCAGCCGGTCAGGTCCTGGCCGAGCCAGTTGAACAGCGCCTCCCGGACGCGATCCGGCGTAGGCCGCAGCCCTTGCAGCGCCTGCACCGGCAGCAGCATCCGCTTCCACCGGCCGCCGATGATCCGGACGCGTGAATCCATCTGTTCCTTAGAATGGGGCAAACCACCCGCGAAGCCCAATGTTCGGATTCTTTCGACGCAAGAAGCCTGCCCCGCCCGCCGCCGACCCGGCGGCGACTCCAGACGCAACTCCGGACGCGATACCGGACGCAACTCCGGACGCAACTCCGGAGGCGATACCGGCGCAGGTCCAGGAACGAGCGCCGGCCCCGGAACCGCAGCCGGCTGCCACATCGGTACCCGTCGCACTCGACCGCCGGCCGACGCGAGGTACACCGGTTGTAGACAAGACGGTCGTGCACGAGCCCGCGCCGCCGGTCATCCGTGAGGCGACGCGGCCGAAGGCGCCCGATCATACCGCGGCGCGTTCAGCGGTTGCCGCCAGCTCGGCCCCGCCGGGAGCCGGCACCGGTGGCGTCTCCTCGACGGAGGCTGCCGACGCGGACACCGCAGCCGAAGCGGCCACGGA
>JACCRJ010000641.1 GCA_013813615.1 Lautropia sp.
TCGTTGACCAGCACATAACCCGCGACCCTGTTCAACGCACCGCGCTTCGAGACATACCGGGTGGTGGCGCCGATGACAATCCCGAGCTCGACTTCCCAGTCGGTCTTGGCCGAATTGCGCGGCAGCATGATGTCGTCGTCAGGGCCCTGGATGCAGGAGAGCGTCTTCATGAACACGATGGGTTCCTTCGGCACCGCCATGCCGGCCTCGGCCGCATGGTCCGAATAGTTGAGCCCGATCGCGACGAACTTGGTCGAGCCGGTGAGCGGCGGGCCCAGGCGCGGCGTGCCGCGTACCAGCGGCAGACGGGCCGGCTTGATCTTGCCGAGCTTCGCCAGCGACCTGGGATCGAGCGTGGACGGGTCGATATCGGTGACGATCCCGGAGAGGTCCCGCAGCGCGCCCTCGGCGTCGATCAGGCCGGGCCTCTCTTTACCTGGCTTGCCGTAACGTACTAGTTTCATTGTTCTTCCTTGTGGTGGGTCGGGAGGCAGCCTCCTAGATGGTAATGCCACCGTCGACGTTGAAAGCCTGCCCGGTGGCAAAGCGCGATTCATCGCCGGCCAGATAGACGACGATCGGCGCGATCTCCTCCGGGGTAGCCAGCTTGCCGGTGGGCTGCCGCGCAAGGAACATCCGGCGCCCTTCCTCGGGATCGCCATGCGCCTTGATGCGCTCGTGCAGGCTGGGGGTATATACAGTGCCGGGACAGACGCAGATGCAGCGAACTCATTTCGACACGAAGTCCGCAGCCACCGATTTGGTCATGCCGATCACCGCCGCCTTGCTGGCGCCGTAGAGGAACCGGTTGGGAAAGCCCTTGGTGCTGGAGCAGACCGAGGCCATGTTGATGATCGAGCCGCCCCCGGCCTCCAGCATCCTCGGCAGCGCTGCGGTCATCGTCTTCCACATGGCGCGCACATTCAGGTTGAAGCTGAAGTCCCACTGCTCCTCGGTGGTTTCGAAGATGTTGCCCTGGTGCACGTACCCGGCGCAGTTGAAAAGCACGTCGATGCGCTCCATCGACCCGATCAGCTTGCGCACCGCTTCATCATCCAGCACGTCCAGCCGCGCGGTGGCGACGCCTTTGACGCCTCGGTAGCTCTCCAGCAGCGTTTCGTTGACATCGGTGGCCAGCACCTGGCCGCCCTCCGCCGCCAGCGCCAGCGCGCTTGCTTTGCCGATTCCCTGCCCGGCTGCCGTCACCAGGATGTGTTTGCCTTCGAGCCTCTTCGTCATGCACGTCTCCGTTTGGCGCCGCGGGCCGTGACGGCGTCGCGGCGATCAGCCTGCAGTCGATCGCGTAGCCGCAGATGCTACTAAAAAACTTACGCCTGCAAGCGCGCACCGAAACGCGCCCGGGGCCCTGCGGCTTCTAGAATGACAGCTCTGCGCTCAACCTGAGAAATGTGTGCCGACGACCGTATCGCGCCGTGACCTCCGGCTCGACTTCTTCCGCGGGCTCGCACTGTGGTTCATCTTCATCGACCATGTGCCGTCGAGCAGCATCGGCAACCTGACCTTTCGCAACTTCGGTTTCAGCGACGCGACCGAGATCTTCGTATTCATCTCCGGCTACGCCGCGGCGCTCGTCTACGGCGCGTCCCTGCGCCGACGCGGCTTCGGGTACATGTTGTTCCAGGTGCTCAAGCGCTCGTGGCAGCTCTACGCCGCCCATATCCTGCTGTTCGTCTTCTTCATCGCGCAGATCACCTGGGTATCCACCCGCTTCGATAACGCGTCCTTCATCGAGGAACTGAACGTCATCGAGTTCCATGAGGACCCGCAGGAATCGATCATCCGCGCGCTCATCCTGCGCTACCGCCCGGTGAACCTGGACGTGCTGCCTCTCTACATGGCGTTGCTCGCTGGCTTTCCGGTGTGCCTGTGGCTGATGAGCCGCTCGCGGGCCCTTACCCTGCTCGTCGCGGTCCTGCTGTGGGCCGGCGTGCAGCGCTTCCACTGGGCGGTACCGGTCTACGAGGCCGGCGACACCTGGCTGTTCAACCCCCTGGGTTGGCAGCTGCTGTTCGTGATCGGCGCATTGTGCGCCTCGGCCC
>JACCRJ010000660.1 GCA_013813615.1 Lautropia sp.
GGCCGCTGAAGGCCCCCTGGATGTCGGTTGCCCATCCGACACGGTCGGGCATGCCTGGCGCCAGGAGGCGGGCGATCAGCGCATGCGTCTGGGCCGGACTGGGGGCGGGGTCGACGTCCGGACCTTCGACCGTCGTGCAGGCGGCAAGCGCCATCGCCGTGGCCGTGGCCAGTGCGACGGCGCGCAATGCGATCGCCGCGGGAGCTTTCCGCGGACGATGGGCGGTCCGGAAGAAGGTGTCGATGAAGGGCTTGATGAAAATCGGCTGGGCGTAGGCAGATGTGCGACCGGATCGGCTGCCCGGCGGATCGGCTGCCCGGCGACTGTCCGCCGGCAGGCAATTCTACAAGCCGCGCCGGCGTGCATGATGCCGCCATGAGAGGACATGCTGTTTCCGAGACCGCCGCAGGCACCGCCCTTGCTGACCCGGAATATCCACCCACGAAACGCTGACCCCGGCGGCCACTCATCATGCTCAAACGTCTGCTAGCCCTGCCGCTTGCCGCCCTCCTCATGGGCGGCTGCGCCGCCACCGTCACGACGCAGGTAACGCCATTCCACCAGTTGTCGAGCAGCCTGCAGGGACAGCGGTTCGTGATCCTGCCGACCGCCGAACAGCAGAACAGCCTCGAGTTCAATAGCTACGCCGGCCTGGTGCGCGAGGCGCTGATCGGCAAGGGCCTGGTCGACGCCGGCGAGACGGGACCAGCGGATCTCGGGGTGACCATGTCCTACTCGGCGTCAGGCCGCAGCTCCGGCCTCCGTGATGGCAGCGGCGCTTACGCCGGCTTCGGCGCCGGTAGCGGCGGCGGCTTCTCGATGGGCGGCGTCGGCATCGGCATCGGGTTTCCGATCGGTGGCGGCGGCAGCGATTCGAACGCCTACATGCACAGCCTCAGGGTGGAGATCGACCGGCTGAGGGACCGGACCGCGAGCCGAGCTTCGGGCACGGCGGCGCCGGCAGCCACCCCGGGATCGGCAGAGGCTGCACGGCTCTACGAGGCCAGGGCGACCAGCGAAGGACCGTCGGCGTCGCCGGCACCGGTCATGCGCGCGATGGTTGGGGCGATCTTCGAGGAGTTCCCCGGCGAGAGCGGCCGGACCCGGGTGATGCGCGTGAAGCTGGTGGAGTCCTCGCCGGGGCGTTGATTCGCCGTTGATTCGCGTTGACTCCGTCGCCCCTCCCTCAGCCGTGGGCATGACCCGTGCTGCACATCCCTGCAAGCTGAAAACCACACCGGAGATTCCGTATGAGTTCAAATGACAAGGGACCCGCAGGAGGCAAGAACCAGGGTGAAGGCGACCGCGACGCAGCGAGGCGCTACAACCAGGACCAGCGCGAGTTCGTTGAGTCTGGCAAGGTCAAGCAGGCAGCCGAACAGGCCAAGGGCCAGGACCCGGCTGAGGCCGAGGCCGCCGAAAAGGCCGGAAAGGAGCGCGCCAAGGAATTCGACCCGGCGGAAAAGCGCGACTACCGCAAGCCCGACAAGGCCTGAGCCCGCCGCCGGCAGAGGGGGCTCTGAAGGGGCTTCAACGACGCATGGCTGCGGCTGCCCCGCCGCGGGTGGCCGTCCGGCCATGCGGCCTCGCGAGCGCAAGGAGGTAGTAGGTGCCGCCGCCGATAGCGACGCCGAAGAACCAGCCGTAGATCCCCCACCAGGACGGCAACAGATTGGTCAAGTTCGGCAGGATGCTGGAGAACAGGGCGCCGAGAGCGGTGGCAATCAAGGCGTTGGTGTTCCAGCCTCCCTGGTAGCGATAGCGGCCCTCTTCACGATAAAGTGCCTCGATGTCGATTTCTCCCCGGGCGATCAGGTAGTAGTCCACGAGGATGATCCCGAGCAGTGGCCCCATCGTCGCGCCGATGGCGTTGACGAATACCGCCGCATTGCCCTCCCACGGCGCAAACGGATAAAGGACCAGAGCGATCGCGGCGGCGATATAGCCGCCCTTGCGGAAGTCGATCTTGCTGGGGAAGACATTGGCGAAATCGAAGGCCGGCGAGACGAAGTTTGCCACCACGTTGATGCCGAGGGTCGCCACGACAAAGGTCAGGGCGGCCAGCACGGCTAGAAACCAGCTGTCGAACTTGGCGGATATCTGCTCCGGATGAAGCAGCACCTCGCCATAAACCGTATAGGCCGCGATCGTCGTGACGCCGGCCACCAGCGAGAACAGGATCAGGTTGATCGGCAGCCCCCACAGGTTTCCGCGCCTCACGGCCGCCTTGTCCTTGGC
>JACCRJ010000662.1 GCA_013813615.1 Lautropia sp.
GCCATGACCCAGCGCGCGAAGCAGATCAGCTGTCTCCCGGGAGGGTTGGGCACCAAATTCACGATGCAGCAATCCGGACAGCCGCGTCCATTCGGCCTCGATTGCATGCGGCTCGTTCCTTGCCGCAAAAATCCGCAGCAGGTGCCGGGTGGCAGGTTGGCTCGTCGGATCGAGGTCGCGCAGGGCTTGGGCGTGTGCAAGTGCGGCGCTCCAATCGGCTTGCGATATCTCGTATGCGACCAGCCGATCCAGGTTTTGTATCGCGATCGCCTGAATGCGTTCCCGTGCGGAGGCCAGCCAAGCCTCGTAGTCCTCGCAGCCCTCGAACGTCTGGCCGTCGAGCAACGGGGCACGGTAGAGCGCAGCCGCCTCGAGCCATTGCCGAATATCAGTGCTTCGCACGCCGCCGAGGAACCGTTGGTAGTCGACGTCGATTCTGCAATCCGGCGTGAGCCGGATGAGTTGATGGTCCGTGCAGAGGCAGTCGTGCAACCGTCCTGACGCCAGTGTTCTCAGCGAGTACAGCGCTTGGCGCAGGCTCTGCCGCGCCGACCCTTCAGGCGATCGTCCCCACAGCAGCCCGGCCAGCCGGGCGCGGGTGTGCGGCCGGTCCGACTCGATAACCAGGAAGGCCAGCAGGCCAAGCGTCTTGGTCGAGTGCGGCCGTATGACAGCACCGGCGACCGTCAGCACGCCGGGACCGAAGAGACGCAGGTTCAGGGGGGCCATGGGCGCTGCCGTCGTGACTCCTTCGTGACGCAACTTCGATATGCTGCCCAAGCCATCTCAACGCAACACTTTCGCAAAGGAGTGCTCCAGGTGTCTGCAACCCTTGCCACTGCATCGGCCACTTGCCACTTGTCCAACCAACCTGGCCGGGCGCTGATCACCCTGCGCGGGCAGCATCTTGTCACCGATTCGCCCCCCACGCTTGGCGGGCCCAATGAAGCGATAAATCCCGTCGAGATGCTGCTCTCCGCGTTGGCAGGCTGCGCGGTCTTCGTCTGCGAAAAAGCTGCGCGGGAGATCGGCATTGCCCTGGAATCAGTCAGCGTCACCGCATCGGGAGAATTCGATCCGCGCGGTGTCTGCGGTGAAGCGTTCGACCCGCGTTTCCAGGCGTTCCGCGTTCGGGTGGCGCTGAAGGGTCCCGACGCCGCGCAGTGCGAGGCGCTGATACAGGCCTTCAAGGCCCGGTGCCCGGTTTACACGACCCTGTCGCGAGCAGCTCCGGTGGAGGTCACCGTCGAGTGATGGAGATTCCGTGACGGTACTGTGACGTGCCCCTGCTTCAATGGCAAGCGACAGTGCGAACTCGTTCAGGGCGATGGGCCAATCGGCGAGCCATTCTGTCGTCCAACTCAAGGAGGCATGAAATGTTCGAGCTCAAGTGCAAGGATGTCGGTTTCGACTGCCCGGCCGTAGTGCGCGGCCCGACGAAGGAAGAAGTGCTGAAGCAGGCGGCAGAGCACGCGGCCAAAGTCCACAATACTCAGGTTACGCCCGAGTTGGCAGGCAAGGTCTCAGCGTTGATCCGACAGGCCGAATAGGCGGCGACCATGACTTCACCAGGCGGGCCTTGGCACATTCGACCGCCGGGCGCCTGCCTGACGCCTGGCGGTCGGTAAAAGCGGTCGGTTACTGGACCACGGCGATCTGATCGCGCTTGCCACCCTTGTAGGTGAACAGGGTCAGGTTGCCGCCCTTGATGTCACCCTTGTTGTCGAAGGAGATCTTCCCGGTCACGCCCTCGTGGGTCATCTTCGCGAGCACCGGCAGGTACTTCTTCGGGTCCGCCGAGTCGGCCTTCTGCATGGCCGCCACCATGACCATCATGGCGTCATAGACGTACGGCGCGTAGATCTGCACCTCGGTGTTGTACTTGCTCTTGAACTTGTCACGCCAGGCCTTCATTCCCGCTTCCTTGTCCGGCGTGATACCGCCGGCTTCGGCGCAGACCACTTGGCCGTCGCTCATCGAGTTCCCGGCCAGTTCAGCCAGCTTCGGCGAACAGATGCCGTCGCCGCCCATGAACTTGACGTTCATGCCGAGCTGCTTCAGCTGGCGCATCATCGGGCCGGCAACCGCATCCATGCCGCCGAAGAAGACCAGGTCCGGATTGGAGCCCTTGAGCTTGGTCAGGATGGCGTTGAAGTCGGTGGCCTTGTCCGTGGTGAACTCGCGCCCGACGACCTTGCCGCCTGCGGCGACGGCGGCCTTGCGGAACTCGTCGGCCACGCCTTGCCCGTAGGCGGTGCGGTCATCGATGATCGCGATCGACTTCGCCTTCAGTTCCTTCACGGCATAACGGCCGAGCGTGCCGCCGAGCTGCGCGTCATTGGCAACCACGCGATAGGCGGTCTTGAAGCCCTGTTGCGTGTACTTCGGGTTGGTGGCGGAGGGCGAGATCTGCGGAATGCCGGCGTCGCTGTAGATCTTGGAAGCGGGAATCGTGGTACCCGAGTTCAGGTGGCCGATGATTCCGGCGACCTTGGCATCCACCAGCTTCTGCGCCGCAGCGGTGCCCTGCTTGGGATCCGCACCGTCGTCTTCCGACAGCAGCTCAAAAGTGACGGCCTTGCCGCCGAGCTTGACGCCCTTGGCGTTCAGATCCTCGATGGCCATCTTGGCGCCCAGCTCGTTGTCCTTGCCCAGATGAGCAATGGCACCGGTCAAAGGACCGACGTGACCGATCTTGACGACGGTCTGCGCGACCGCCGCACCTGCCGCAACGGCAAACAGCGCACCGATCGCCATCCCGACAGCTTGTTGTTGAAATCTCATTCATCACTCCTGAGTTAAACGAAAGACGGAACCGATTCGAGCGCGACCCGGCTGGCGAAACGGCTGTCACCGCGCAAGGTGCTGCTTGTGCATGCTAGCCGGAAACAGTACACCCAGCAACGCGGGCGGCCGCTCAATTTGCGCCTCGCCGCCTGCGCCGCCGCCCCCCGGCGCCCCCTGTCAACGCGGCGCGCGCTTGACGTGCCGACCGGGTGCCTCAGAATGGCTCCTCTCCCGCTTCTTCCGAAAGGCTCCCTGGACATGGCGATTCAGTACTGGTGGTGGCTGGCGGCGATCGTCCTCGGGATCGCGGAAATGTTCACCGGCAGCTTCTACCTGCTGGTGCTGGCAGCAGGGGCGGCCGGCGCTGGCGTCACCGCTGCGCTCGGCTTCGGCTACGCCGGCCAGTTCGCCTGCGCCGCCGTCGTCAGTGCCGTCGGCGCCGCGCTGGTGCACCGGCTGCGCCCCCTGGGCCGCGACAGCCTGCCGTCGCAGCGCAATCCCGACGTCAATCTCGACATCGGGCAGGAGGTGCAGGTCGAGCAGTGGGATGCCAACCGCCATTCCCGCGTCGCTTACCGCGGCGCGATGTGGGATGCGGAACTGCTGCCGGGCGAACCCGCCGCCCCCGGCCGCTTCCTGATCCGCGAGATCGACGGCAGCCGGCTGCGCCTGTCCTCGGCAACCGGCGGCCAGACCAATCCGACCCGTACAGCGAGATGAACATGTTCCCGGACGCAACCACCATCGCCTTTGCCGCCCTGGTCCTGGCGATCGTCTTCGCCGTCAAGACGCTCAAGATCGTGCCGCAGCAGCACGCCTGGGTGATCGAGCGACTGGGCAAGTACGACCGCACGCTCACGCCGGGGTTGAATGTCATCATTCCCTTCATCGACCGCGTCGCCTACAAGCACGTGCTCAAGGAGTTCCCGCTGGACGTCCCCAGCCAGATCTGCATCACCCGCGACAACACCCAGCTGACGGTGGACGGCGTCCTCTTCTTCCAGGTGACCGACCCGATGCGGGCATCCTACGGGTCGAGCGACTACGTCTCGGCCATCACCCAGCTGGCCCAGACGACGCTGCGCTCGGTGATCGGCCGGATGGAGCTGGACAAGACCTTCGAGGAGCGCGACCTGATCAACGCCAGCATCGTCGCTTCGCTGGACGAGGCGGCCGGCAACTGGGGAGTCAAGGTCCTGCGCTACGAGATCAAGGACCTGACGCCCCCGGCCGAGATCCTGCGGTCGATGCAGGCGCAGATCACCGCAGAGCGGGAGAAGCGTGCGGTGATCGCCACCTCCGAAGGCCGCCGCCAGGAGCAGATCAACATCGCGTCGGGCGAACGCGAGGCGTCCATCCAGCGCTCGGAAGGCGAGCGTCAGGCGGAGATCAACCGCGCCCAAGGCGAAGCTGCCGCGATCGCCGCGGTCGCCGATGCGACTGCCCGGGCAGTCGAACGGGTTGCCGCGGCGGCGACGAAGCCCGGCGGCATGGAAGCCGTCAACCTGCGGGTGGCGGAGCGCTATGTCGACGCCTTCGCGGAACTGGCGAGGACCAGCAACACCCTGATCATCCCCGCCAACCTCGGCGACATCGCAGGCCTGATCGCATCGGCGATGACGGTGGTGAAGAAGTCGGCTCCGCCGGACGGTCCTGGCGCGCCCTCCGCGCCGTTCGCGCCGCTCGCGCCCCCGGGCCGCCATCCCGGCAGCGGGGCAGGCTAGGGCTATGGGGCCTCCTACCGCGAGGTGCTCTTCATCAGCCGGCTTTTCTCGCGCTTCCAGTCCTTGTCCTTCTCGGTCGCGCGCTTGTCGAACTGCTTCTTGCCCTTCGCCAGCCCCATCGCCAGCTTGACCCGGCCGCGCGTGTAGTGCAGGTCCAGCGGCACGAGGGAGTAGCCGGCCCGTTCCACCTTGCCGATCAGCTTCTCGATCTCCCCGGCATGCATCAGCAGCTTGCGGGTCCGCACGGGATCAGGTTGGACGTGGGTGGAGGCCGCGAGCAGCGGCGAGATGTGGGCGCTGATCAGGAAGAGCTCAGCTCCCCGTACAATCACGTATGCCTCGCCCAGTTGGGCCCGGCCTGCGCGGATGGCCTTGACTTCCCAGCCTTCGAGGACGATGCCGGCTTCATGCCGCTCTTCGATGAAGTAGTTGAAGCTGGCCTTCCTGTTTTCTGCAATGCTAGTCATTCGGCCGTGCCTGTCAGCGGGGCATGAATTCTAGCAGTGGATGTCCGGTGGCCCTGCCGGCCCTGATTGCGTATGCCGATAGTCAAGAAGAACGCCCTGGTCCCGTTTCCCGCCGCCCGCATGTTCGATCTGGTGGCCGAGGTGGAGGAATATCCGGAGTTCCTGCCCTGGTGTGGTGGCACGCAGATTCACCAGCGCACGGAGGAGGGGATGGTCGCAACCATCCGGATCGCCTATCGAGGCCTTTCCCAGTCATTCACCACCGAGAACCGGCACGACCGGCCGAACCGGATCGAGCTGACGTTGCGCGACGGACCGTTCTCCCGCCTGCACGGCGTCTGGACCTTCAAGGCGATCACGCCGCAAGCCTGTCGCATCGACCTGGAGCTGGACTACGAAATGCGCAGCGGCCTGATCGCCCAGCTGCTCGGGCCGGTGTTCGAGCAGATCGCGCAGACCATGGTCGATGCCTTCGTCGACCGGGCGGAGGCCCTGGCCGGCGGCTTGTGAGCTGCGGGAGGCCTGCAGGATGTCGACCACCCACCCGATGATCAGCGTGCAGACCGTGCTGCAGGCGGAGCGCGGGGAACCTTTGCCGATCCTTCACCAGCAGCACCGCGTCGCCGGCGGCACCACCATCCGCGAGTTGCTTCGCCAGGCGGGGCTGGACCCGACGGTGACGCTGATCGAGTCCGGTGCGCTGGGGCTCGCCTTGCACGGCCAGAAGGCCTGGCTGGACGACGTGCTTCGCGACGGCAGCAGGGTGGAGGTGCTGGAGCCGGTCAACGCCGATGCGAAGGCGGCCCGTGCAGAGCGGGTCGCGGCGGACCGCGGCCGGCGCAAGGCGCGCTTCGGCGCCGGGCGCTGAGCGCGAGACATCGATCGCTGCAACCAGAGCCCTCAGCAGCGCTCACCGACGTTCTTGCGCGCGTCCTTCAGTCGCTCGGCCCGTTCGGCCTCGGACAGAAATTCCCGATCGCCGGCGGCGTTGGTACGGCTGATCCGCTGCCCGCTTTCAAGAGAGCGGATATCGGATTGGGTGTCGGTGCATGCCTTGGCAAGCTCCAACTGGCGCTGCGACGCCTCCAGCGCCTTCTTCTCCTGCTCCGCTTTCTCCGCCAGGCGCTTGCGGTAAGCGAGGTCGCGCTCCGCGAGCG
>JACCRJ010000688.1 GCA_013813615.1 Lautropia sp.
CCGGCGGTCCGCGCGGCGCTGGCCACCTACCACGGCCCCGGCGCGATCCACCTGATCGACATCAAGGCCGAAAGCGAGGCGCTCTATGCCGGTTACCTCAGGGAGGCGATCATCCTTGCAGCCACCGGCCTCGCGCTGATCGTCCTGGTGATCGCAGCGGCACGCCGCTTCGACTGGCGGCGGCTGTACCGCGTCGTCCTGCCGGTCGCAGCCGCCCTCGCCTGCGTCGTCGCCGGCCTGGCGGCAGCCGGAATCGGCCTCACCATCCTGCACCTGGTTGGCCTGCTGCTGACGGCCGCCGTGGGCTCCAACTACACGCTCTTCTTCATCGACAACGACGACGACGATCCGAGACTGCTGGCCTCGCTGGCCCTGGCCAACGCCACCACCATCATCGGCTTCGGAATCCTCGGCTTCGCCAGCGTGCCGGTGCTCAATGCCATCGGTCTCACCGTGGGACCAGGGGCGCTGCTGTGCCTGGCATTCGCCGCGATGCTGAGCCGGCGCGATCCGCCGGCCGGCGTAAGCACCTGGGCGCCGAACCTGCCGATGCGCCTGTCCTTGCGGCTGCATGCTGTCGCCGCACTGGGGGTGGCCGCCGTTGCGGGGCACGCCGGCGTCACCGGCGGCCTTACCACCACGTCGACGGCTCTGCTGTGGGTGGCGGTGGCCGTGGTGGTCGCCGACCATCTGATGCTGACCGCTGCGGGGCTGTGCCCGCGATGCAGCCTGCTCGGGCCGAACCTGACCCGCCTGCCGGAGCCGGCGCAGGCGCGCGGCCTGGTCGCGATCACGCTCGACGACGGTCCCGACCCGCTGGTCACGCCGCTGGTCCTCGATATCCTCAAGGAAGCCGGCGCCAGCGCCAGCTTCTTCCTGATCGGGCGAAAGGCGGAGCAGCATCCGGCGCTGGTGACGCGAATGGTTGCGGAAGGCCACAGCGTCGAGAACCACTCCTGGGCGCACTCGCACCGCTTCGCCTTCAGCGGACCGTCACGATTTCGCGCGGAGATCCTGCGGGCCCAGCACAGCCTGGGCCGGCTCGCCGGCGAGCCGCCGCGCTTCTTCCGCGCACCGGCCGGCATGCGCAACCCGCTGCTCGAGCCGGTCCTCAGCAGCCTCGGCCTGCCGCTGACCAGCTGGACCCGGCGCGGCTTCGACACGGTGACCTCCGATCCTGCCAGGGTGCTCGAGCGGCTGGTGGGGAAGGATGCGAATCGCCTGACCGCCGGCGACATCCTCCTGCTGCACGACGGCCATGCGGCGGTTGCGCCCGACGGCAGACCGGTTATTCTTTCGGTCCTGCCGCAGGTCCTGGCTGCCTGCAACCGCCTGCGCCTGCGGCCGGTGAGCCTGCGGCAGGCGATGCCCGTGCCTGCCGGCTAGCCGCCGGTCCCGATCCCTCTCGCAGTCAATGACAGACAACAACGCCTCGCCGCTCGATCCGCGGCTGCTCGACGCGGCGACGGCCCGCTACCGGTCCGCCGGCAGGTTCGCCTACCACTTCGCCCGCGGCAAGCTTGGCCGCGATCCTGCCTTCGCAGCCATCCTCGCACGATCCTGGATCAGGCCCGACAGCCGCGTGCTGGATCTCGGTTGCGGCCAGGGACTGCTCGCTTCGCTGCTGCTGGCCGCCGGCAGCCGCTGCCGGGTTCGCGGGATCGAACTGATGCCGGCTGACGCGCAGCGCGCCAGGGACGCACTCGGCGAAGCAGCGGACATCGTCTGCGGCGACATCCGTCACGAAGACTTCGGCAAGCCCGACGCGGTCGTGATCCTGGATGTCCTGCACTACATCGACTATGCGGAGCAGGACCAGGTCCTGCAGCGGATCCGGGCGGCGCTGCCACCGGAAGGCGTGCTCCTGCTGCGAGTGGGAGACGCCGACGCCGGACTGCCGTTTCGCTTCAGCAACTGGGTGGACCCGGTGGTGACCTTCGTTCGCGGCCAACGCCTCGGCAGGCTCTACTGCCGTCCCCTGCGCCAGTGGCGCGGCGCGCTGCAGTCGCTGGGATTCCAGGTGGAAGTCGTCCCGCTCAGCCAGGGCACGCCGTTCGCCAACGTCATGCTCAAGGGCAGCCTGCTTCCGTAGCCACCGCGCCTTGCATATCATCCCTGCCTTCCAACGCGCGCCCCCTTGCCCAACCCCCCAACCCCGACAGCCTCCTGAACTTCCGCCCATGCAGCCTCTTCTGATAGCCGGCATGGCCGTGGCCAGCAGCCTCGGTGTCGGCGCCGCCCAGACGCTGGCCGCGCTGCGCGGGCAGAAAAGCGGCCTCGACCAGTGCCGGTTCGAGACCGTCGCCCTCGACACCTGGGTCACCGGCCCGGTCGGATGACGTCGTTGCCCGGCCAGGAAGCGCTGGACCATGACGCCATTGCGGCGCGGGTACCGCATGCCGGACCGATGTGCCTGCTCGACCGCGTCCTCTCCTGGGATGCGGACAGTCTCGAGTGCACCGCCGCCGGTTGCCCGCCCGGCGGCGCTGCCTCGCACCCGCTTGCCAGCGAGGGGCGGTTGCCCGCTACCGCGGCGATCGAGTACGCCGCGCAGGCGATGGCCTTGCACGGCCGCCTGGTCCAGGAAGCGACCGTGACGGCAGCGCAGGCGCCGCGACGCGGCTTCCTCGCCGGACTGCGTTCGGTGCGGCTGCATGCCCGTTGGATCGGCAGCGAGTCGCCGGTCCTCACGGTGCGGGTGGAACGGTTTGCCGGTGACGACGTGCAGGTGCTGTACGACTTCGAGGTGCGCGGCGCTGGCCCGATTGCTCAGGGGCGCGCGGTGGTGGTGCTCGATGCAGCCGCCCGCGCCGGCGCGGACACCCTGCCGACAGCGCAGGCCGCCGGCCTCCAGCCAACCGCAGATCGACCGTAAGCGGCACCATGAACCCCCAGCCCTCGACCGAACGATCCGCACGGCGTGCCCTGGTGACCGGCGCGAGCGGCGGCATCGGCAGCGCGATCGCCCTTCGGCTCGGCGCGACGGGCCACCATGTCGTCTGCCATGCCGGCGCCAGCCTCGGCAGGGCACAGGCTGTCGCCGATGCGATCGTTGCTGCCGGCGGCAGCGCGCAGGCGGTCGCCTTCGACGTCACCGACGCCGGCGCCGCAGCGATCGCCTGCGAGGCGATGCTGCGCGACGGTCCGATCCAGATCCTGGTGAACAACGCGGGCATGCACGACGACGCCGTGTTCCCCGGTATGAGCGCAGCCCAATGGGCACGCGTCATCGACGTCAACCTGAACGGTTTCTTCAACGTCACCCAGCCGCTCACCATGCCGATGCTCAGGACCCGATGGGGCCGGATCATCAGCCTGTCATCGATCGCCGCGGTCATGGGCAACCGCGGCCAGGTCAACTATGCAGCCGCCAAGTCGGCCCTGCATGGGGCAACCCGTTCCCTGGCGTTGGAACTGGCCAGCCGCGGCGTCACCGTCAACTGCGTCGCACCCGGCATCATCACCAGCGCAATGTCGGAAGCGGTTTTCGACAAGGCCGCGATCGACCGGATGGTGCCGATGAAACGCGCCGGACGGGCCGACGAAGTGGCCGCCCTGGTCGCCTTCCTCGCTTCCGACGACGCGGCCTACATCTCCGGCCAGGTGATCTCCATCAACGGCGCAATGGCCTGAGCGCCCGCGGGCGTTGAATCGAGCGCCGCGGATGCTGGCTCGACTATCGCGGTCTTCCAGTGTATCGTTTTAGTGTAACCTTACACCGCCCGCGCCACAGGGTGGCGACAGCGCCCAACAACATCGAGGAGACACCATGACCCGCACCTGCCTGTCGCTCGCCGTCGCATTGCTCGTCGGTATCGGAGTCGGCACCGCCGCGCCTGCCGAAGCGCAGACTCCCGGCAAGCGCCTGATCCGAATCCATACCGCCGGCCCCAGCGACCTCGGCGTCGACAACACGTTCCTGGCCCACGAGTTCGCCAACTACGTGAACGCCAACACCGACACGCTCGAGGTCAAGGTGTTTGCCAACAGCCAGCTCGGACAGTCGCGGGAAGTCATCGAGGCGATGCGTCTCGGCTCGGGCGCCGCCGGCACCAGCGGCGGGCCGGCGGAGTACGCCGCGTTCGTCAAGCGGGTCGGCGTCCTCGGCCTGCCGTTCCTGTGGAAGAGCTACGACCACGCCTCCACGGTGCTTGGCGGCGAGGTCGGCAAGGAACTCGACCAGGACATGCAGAAGGCGGGGTTCAAGGTGCTGGCCTGGTCGGTCAGCTGGGGCTACCGCAACGTCGTGACCGCGAAGAAGGAAGTCACCAAGGCGGCGGACCTCAAGGGCCTCAAGATCCGCACGATTCCGACCAAGGTCTTCGTGTCGGCGATCAACGCGATGGGTGCGAACGCCACGCCGATGAACTTCGGCGAGATATACACCTCGCTGCAAAGCGGCGTGCTGGACGGCTACGAGCACACGGCCGCCACCACCGTCTCGTTCAAGTTCAACGAGGTCGCCTGCTGCATCGCCATGACCCGGCACCTGATGGACCCCACCGTGCTGGTCTACTCGATGCCGGAGTGGAAGAAGCTCAACGAGAAGGAACAGGCGCTCCTGCTCAAGAGTGCGCAGCTCGCCGGGGACAAAGTCCGCGCGATGGCGCCGGCCAAGGAGGCCGAGTCGCTGGAGGCGGTGCGCAAGCTCGGCATGAAGGTCAACGACCTCGACACGGCGCCGCTGCAGAAGGCGGCGATGACCGCCCAGGACGAGCTCGCCAAGGAATTCGGCGCCGAATCGCTGCTGGCGATCATCCGCCGGCAGTAGGCCCGACCGCATCCCTTGAATCGCGTGCCGTGAACCCCGCCCCGTGAGCCGCGTCCTGACCGCGATCGACCGGGGAGTCGAGCTGCTGGTGGCGGCGCTGTTCGCCGCCATGCTGTTGATCGGCCTCCTGCAGGTGTTCCACCGCTTCATGCTCAACTCGTCGTTGAGCTGGAGCGAGGAGGCACAGATCTTCGGCCACATCTGGATCGTCTTCGTCGGCATCCCGATCGCCTACCGGCGCGGCGCTCATCTCTACATCGAAACCTTCCGCGACATGCTGCCGCCCACGCTGGGCACCGGCTTCGACGTGCTGGTGGAGCTGCTCTGGGCTGCCTTCGCGCTCTCGCTCATGGTGCTCGGCTACCAGGTGGCGCAAGTGGCGGCGATGCAGGAATCCCCGGGGCTCGAGATCCCGATGAGCTATCCCTACTACGGCATGGTGTTCGGCGGCGCCTACCTGATGCTGGTGGCGCTGCGGCGCCTCGCCGGCTGGCGTCCGCGCCGGCCCCCGCCCGTCGTGACGCCGACATGATCTGGTTCCTGTTCGCCCTGATGCTCGGCACCATGCTGCTGGGCGTCCCCATCCTCCTGTCGATCGCGCTGGTCGGCTATGTCGGGGTGGCGGCGGTGCCGGATCTGGTCCTGCCGCTGTTCGCGCAGAAGATGTTCGCGCAGCTCGACTCGTTCACGCTGCTCGCGCTGCCGTACTTCATCCTTGCCGGCGCCCTGATGTCCGCCGGCGGCATGAGCCAGCAGCTGGTGGATTTCTCGAGGGTGCTGGTCGGCCACCTGCGCGCCGGCCTTGCCCACGCGTCGGTCGTCGCCAGCATGGTCTTCGCCGGCATTTCCGGCTCGTCCACGGCCGATGCGTCGGCGATCGCAGCAATCGTCATCCCGACGATGAAGCGCTCCGGCTACAAGGCGGGCTTTGCCGCCGCCCTGATTGCGACGGCCGGCACCATCGGCGCAATCATCCCGCCAAGCATGGTGATGGTGGTCTACGGCGCCATCGCCCAGGTAT
>JACCRJ010000700.1 GCA_013813615.1 Lautropia sp.
GCGGCGGGCTGGGCTGCCAGGACATGGCTGATTGCCTTTACCGCCAGCCAGGCGGACCAGTCCCAGCTGGACATCGGGCGCTTGGCCGCCTTGCGAAAGCGCTTGATCAGCTGCGGCGCGCCGTAGCGATCGAAATGCGGATGCCAGGCCTGGGCAGTGACGCCGTTCGCGCCAACGACCGGCCGCGGCAGCACGGTCCGGAAGGGAACCTCCCGGGCGAACTCGCCGTCGGCGTCAATGACGGCAACGGCGTCGTATTCGATGTTGGCGGTCAGCAGCGCGATGTTGCCGAGGTCCCGCTCACGGGGGTCGTTCGACAGTTTGAACGGGCGCGTACCAACCAGCTTCAGCCCGAACTTTCTGGCGGATTGCAGGAAGGCGTCGACGAGTTGCTTGTCCGCAGGCGTCGGACCCTGCAGTATCAGTATCCGGTTCCACCGCCGCGCAGCGAGCAGCTGCGCCAGCGCGTCCGCCTGCATCCGGTGGTTGGGAAAGACATGAAAGATCTGCGGGTGGCAGTGCTCGCCCCGCAGGTCATCCTCAGCGGCAGTGGCGTTGAACAACAGCGGCGCCTTTTCGCCGAGGCTGCCCAGGTGCGCGGACAGCGCCCTGATCCAGTCGGCGGGAACGTCCAGCACGACCGCGGGCACTCCCCTCTCAGCCCAGGCATCGAGGGCCTTCAAGGCGCCGGCCTGGTCTGCCGCCTCGACCTCGTCGAGTGTGAGCTCCAGGTCCTGTGCGCTCAGCGCAAATGCCGATTCCTCCAGCGCGACTTCCGCGCCGTTGAACGGCCGGGCGGACGGGTGGGTCGGAAACTCGCGCTCGGTACGGCTGGGCTCGTAGCGCGGGTCATCCTGCCAGGAGAGGTAGCCGATGGAGACGTCGCGCGCCTGGGCCGGCAGGCTGGCGCCCAGCAGCATCGAGACCGCCAGGGCGGCGGACAGCAGCGTAGCAGACGCCCGTGCCGTCATCGTCAGTCATCCACCTTGATGCCGTAGGGTACCCGCACCACCTTGACCGATCGCAGGGTCTTCGCGCTCGCCGTGTCGACCACCGACAAGTCGTCGGAGAGTCCGTTGGCGACGAACAGCAGGGATTCGTCGCGGTTCAAAGCCAGGCCCCAGGCGCGCTTGCCGACCAGAACCAGCGATTTCACCTTGCGGCTGGCGACGTCCACCTGGGCGACGTGATTGGCCCGGCCCAATCCGACCCAGGCGGTCTTGCCGTCTGCGGTCATCACCATGCCGACGGGCGTGATGTCGTTCGGCCGGAACCCCTTGACCTCGAACTTGATCTCCTCCTTCAAGGTGTGGCTGGTCCGGTCGATGATCGAGACGCTGCCGGACAGTTCGTTGGAAACCCAGAGTTCCTTGTCGTCCGGGGTCATCAGGAAGCGTCTCGGGCGGCTGCCGGTGGTGACGTTCTTGATGACCTTGCCGCTGGCGGTGTCGATCACGTGGACCATGTTGGCGACTTCGGAAGCGACATAGACGATCTTGCCGTCCCGGCTGACCTTGACACCCTCGGGCTCCGCGCCGGTCTTGACGGTCTTCACCACTTTCTTGGAAGCGACGTCGACCACCGAGAGTTGCGCATCGTCTTCATTGGACACATAGATCGTCTTGCCGTCCGGGCTCAGGTCGATGACCTCCGGATCGTCGCCGAGGGGGATGGAGTCCACCGTTGCGCGGGTCTTCAGGTCGATCACGTCGGCGCGGTTGCTGTCGCTGCACACCACCAGGAGCCGCTCTCGATCCGGCATGAGCTGCATGTGCCGCGGCCGTTTGCAGGTGGGGATAGTGCCGGCGACGGCATGGGTCCTGGCATCCAGCATCGTGATCGCATGATCCTTTTCGCTGGAGACATAGACCAGCCCTGTGTCCTTGGCAAACGCCGGCGCACCGGCGAGCGAGACCGCGCAAGCGAGGGCCGCAATAAGGTTGCACCGCGACGGATCAAGGCTCATGGTATGGTCTCCCGGTTGTGCTTGTTCGGACTGTGCTAGCGGCTGCCGGCTGGCACAGGCGCCGCAGCGGTCATCGCCAGGAATGCTTCTTCCACGGACGTGGCGACCTGTTGCGCAAGCAGGCCGGATACCATGCCATCGTAGTGCACGGTGCCTTGGTGAAGGACGATGACCCGGTCGGTCCGCTCGGCCTCTTCGGTCAGGTGCGTCGCCCAGAGGACCGCGCGGCCTTCCTCCGCGCAGCCCGCCTTGACGTCGGCCAGCAGTTGCACTCGCGACGCCGGATCGAGCCCGACGGTGGCTTCGTCCATCAGCAGAACCTTCGGGCAAGAGAGCAGGGCCCGGGCCAGCTCCACCTTTCGTCGGGTGCCACCCGATAATTTGCGGCACTGCTCGTTTGCCCGGTCGGCAATCCCGAAGCGCTCCAGCAAGGCGTGAAGGCGGGCGCGGGACGAGCGCCGTTCCAGACCGTGCAGTGCAGCATGAAAGGCGAGGTTCGCCTCGACCGACAGGTCGAGATCGAGCGCTGGCTGCTGGAAGACGACCCCGAGTTCGCCGAGCGCATCGGGCCACGCATTGGCGCGATCCATTACATGACCGGCAATGGCGACCGTTCCCGCGTCGGTCGCGTATAGCCCGGTGAGTATCTGGAACAGGGTGGTCTTGCCGGCACCGTTGGGGCCCAGCAGGGCAACGAATTCGCCGGGCCGGACGTTGAAGCTGATGCCGTGGAGCACCTCTCTCGAGCCGAAACGCTTGATGAGTCCCTCCACGAATAGGGCGGTGCCTGCGATTGTCATGGTGACGGCATCTTATTCCAATCACTTATCATTTCGCCAATGGACAATCGGGAAGACCTCACGATCGCCGGCGCGTCGATGCGACGACGTCGCGAATGGTGCTGCCGCCTGGCCGCGCTTGCAGCGATAGCCAGCGTCGGCAGCCTGGGCCTCGGCGCTGCGCGCGCCAGTCGGCCGGAGCGGTGGCCTTCGCGGCCGATCATGCTGCTGGTGCCGTGGCCTGCTGGCGGCCCTACGGACCTCAGCATGCGGGTGCTCGCCCGGGCAGCCTCCCGTGAACTGGGCGTTCCGGTGGTGGTGGAGAACAAGCCGGGTGCCGGCGGCGTGATCGCGCTCGGCACGCTGCTCACGTCGCCGCACGACGGCTACACCATCATGCAGCTGCCGATCACTGTGTACCGCCTGCCGTATCAGCAAAACCTCAGTTTCGATCCGGCCCGGGACATCGCGCCGATTCTGCAGATCTCCGAGGTCACCTTCGGCGTCGTGGTCAACCGCAATTCGAGGTTCCAGTCCTTGCGCGCCATCCTCGCTTTCGCGAAGGCCAATCCCGGCAAGCTGGTGGTCGGCTCCACCGGCTATGCGAGCACGCCGCACCTGGTGATGGCGGACCTGTTCGCCCGGGAGTCGATCGACTACATCCACGTGCCCTTCAAGGGGGCGAGCGACGAACTCCTCGCGGTTCAGAGCGAAACCATCATGGTGGGTGTCGTTGGCACCGGCTTCGCGCCGCTGGTCGACAACGGGCAGCTGCGCCTGCTGGCCACTTTCAGCGAAAAGCGCTCCCCGCGCTGGCCGGACACGCCGACCCTGAAGGAGCTCGGCTACGACATCTCGACCACCTCGCCCTATGGCCTGGGGGCGGCGAGAGGCACGTCTGAGGCTGTCATCCTGCGCCTGCACGACGCCTTTCGCGTGGCGACCCTGGATCCCGAGCATGTGGCGATGCTGAGGAAGTACGACCAGGATGTCGCCTATCTTGACACGGCCGGATTCAGCCAGTACCTGAAGCGTATCGTCGAACTCGAGCAACGGTGGTCGCGGTTCATCACCCCCAGCCGGTGAGTGCACGGGGCGTGTGGTCGCGTTGCGTGGTAGCGTAGCGCCGCATAGCCAATTCCGATGCCGACGGCAGGGGGTCAAAGAGTGACGAGGGTTCGACGCCTGCGCAGGTCCGTGGCGCAGCAAGTCCATCTGCGGCGTTGCACCTTCGCGGCTGCAGTCGTCTGCGCGGCCGCATGGGGCGCTTGCGCACGCGCTGCCGGCCCTCTCGCGCAGTTGTACG
>JACCRJ010000705.1 GCA_013813615.1 Lautropia sp.
ATCCTGGTTCGCTATGCGCAGCAGGCAGGCGTTTCCTCGCTCGCCATTGCGGCCTGGCGGATGGTGCTGGCGAGCCTGGTGCTGGTTCCGCTCGCACTGGCGACGCGCCGCGAGGAACTGCGCGGCATCCAGTCCCGCAGCGCGCTCATCGCCGGCCTGGCAGGCCTGCTCCTCGCCGCCCACTTCGTGACCTGGATCAGCTAGCTCGAATACACGTCGATCGCGTCGAGCGCCGCCCTGGTCACCACCAATCCGATCTGGGTGGGTCTCGCCACGGTCTTCCTCTTCCGGGAGCGGCTGGCGCGCCTCACCGTCGCGGGCATCGCAATCAGCCTGCTCGGCTGCCTGATGATCATCTGGGTCGACGTGCAGGCGGCGGGCGCTTCGGCTGCGGGGGTTTCTGCAACCTCCGCCAGGGCCGCCGGGGCTGCCCCTCAGCCGCTGCTGGGCAACATGCTGGCTCTGGCGGGTGCCCTGTGCGTCAGTGCCTACCTGCTGACCGGGCGCCACGTCGCCGCACGCTTCAGCCTGCTTACCTACGTCACCCTGGTCTACTCAGCTGCCGCGTTCGTGCTGTTGGCGGCGGCGGTGGCGGCCGGCGTGGAATTGTGGCGGTATCCGGCCGCCGGCTGGTGGGCGCTGGTCGGGCTTGCGCTGGGTCCCCAACTGGTAGGGCACACCGCATTCAACTGGTCGCTGCGGCGCCTTTCGCCCACCTTCGTCGCGCTGTCGATCCTCGGCGAGCCCGTGGGCTCTGCGATCCTCGCCAGCCTGCTGTTCACGGAGATACCGGGCAGCCTGCAGATCGTCGCCTTCGCGACGTTGCTGGGTGGAATCGCGGTCGCGGCACTCGGGGAGCGGCAGGCACCGCGGCCGGAAAGTTCAGCCGCCTAGGGAGCCAGCAACGGCACCGGCCGTCAGTCACAGCATCCGCTTCGCGATCTCGTCCAGCATGACTTCAGTCGCGCCGCCGCCGATCGCCTGGATCCGCGCGTCGCGCGCCATGCGCTCGATCGGGGTCTCACGCAGGTAGCCCGCGCCGCCGTGGAACTGCACGCAGTCGTACATCACTTCGTTCACCAACGTGCCGCACAGGGCCTTGAGCATCGATGCTTCGCTCACCACGTCCTGCCCGGCGGAATGTCGCCAGGCGGTGTTGTAGAGCAGGGCGCGGGCTGCTTCCACCCGGGCCTGCTGCATGGCCAGCCGCTGACGGATCACCTGCTTGTCCCACAGGGTCGCACCGAACGCTTTTCGCTGGGCGACCCACTGCACGGTGAGTTCGATCCCCTTGGAGGCTTCGCCGATCGCCTGGGCGGCAAGGACCAGTCTTTCGTTCTGCAGGTTGCTCACCAGCGCGTAGAAGCCCCGGTTCTCCTCGCCGAGCAGGCTGTCCTCCGGCAGCCGGCAGCCGTCGAAACGCAGTTCCGCGGTGTCGCTGCTCAGCCAGCCATGCTTCTTCAGTGGCCTGGACACGGAAAAGCCCGGCGTTCCCTTCTCGACGATGAACATCGAGATCTGGTGGTTGCGGCCGGGCGCGCCTGTCTTGGCGGCGACGAAGTAGACGTCGCCATGGATGCCGTTGGTGATGAACATCTTCGTGCCGTCCAGCACCCAGCCGGCTGCGTCCCGGCGGGCGGTCGTGCGCATCGAGGCGAGGTCGGAGCCGGCATCGGCTTCCGTCATGGCGACGGCCGCGATCCGACGCCCGGCGATCAGATCGGGCAAGTAGCGCGACTTCTGCCCGGGGGTGCCGGCGTGGTGCAGGTGCGGCGTGGCCATGTCCGTGTGGACGAGTACGGTGACGGCGAACCCGCCGTAGGTCGACCGGCCCAGTTCCTCGGCCATGGCGACTGTCGCCATCGTGTCGAGGTCGCTGCCGCCCCAGCCGGTCTCGAACCGGATGCCGAACAGGCCGAGTTCTCCCATGGCCGCGAGGATCTCCCGCGGAACCCTACCTGCCTCCTCCCAGGCGTCGGCATGCGGCAGCACGCGCTCCTTCACGAAGCGCTCGACGGTCCGGCGCAGCGTCTCGTGCTCGGGCGTGAAACCGGGGTGTCGCTGATTCAAAGGGGTGGCTGAGATCACTGTGCTTCTCCGTGTTCTGCAGCAAGGATAGCCGCAGCAGGCGCCCACGGGCGTCGATTGGCGTCGCCTCCGGCCGCCGGGTTATAATTGCGCCCTTCACGCGTTCTCCAGCACGGCCCGCTCCGCCAGGCGCAGCCGCAAGTTCAACCCTGTCATCCGAGGGAAATCATGGCACTAGCCGCAGAAGCCAAGGCGAAAGTCGTCGCCGATTACCAACGGGCAGCCAACGACACCGGCTCGCCGGAAGTCCAGGTCGCGCTGCTCACCACCCGCATCAACGAACTGACCACCCATTTCAAGGAACACGCCAAGGACCATCACTCCCGGCGCGGGCTGTTGCGGATGGTCAGTCGCCGACGTAAGTTGCTGGACTACCTGAAGGGCTGCAGCCCTCAGGCGTACAAGGGCTTGATCGAACGTCTTGGCCTGCGCAAGTGATTCGCTGTCACTGACCTGCATGCCCGCCTCGCGCGGGCATTTGCGTTTTTGTCAGGTTTCGATGATGTATTCACGTCGGTTTCCCCCGCCGGTCTGCTCCAGTATCTGGCCCGCGCTCTCAGCCGGGCACTGGAGCCAGGCGAGCGAGCCGGGCTTCGTTCAACTGCCTACGAGCCAGGGCGGCCCCAGCCGCCCTGATGTGGCAAGGTCACCGCGCGGCAAGCGCAAGGAAAACAAGACATGTTTGAAATAGCCAAGAAAACCTTCCAATGGGGCCAGCACACCGTCACCCTCGAAACGGGCGAAATCGCACGCCAGGCCGGCGGTGCGGTGGTGGTGTCGATGGGCGACACCATGGTCCTCGCAACGGTGGTTGCCTCCCGCAAGCCCAAGCCCGGGCAGTCCTTCTTTCCGCTTACGGTCGACTACTTTGAAAAATTCTATGCGGCCGGCCGGATCCCCGGCGGCTTCTTCAAGCGTGAGGGCCGCCCCACCGAAAAGGAGACCCTCACCGCGCGCCTGATCGACCGGCCGATCCGCCCGCTGTTCCCGGAGGGCTTCATGAACGAAGTCCAGGTCGTCCTGACGGTGCTTTCGAGCGATCCTGAGATCGACTCGGACATACCCGCGATGATCGGCGCTTCCGCGGCCCTGTCGCTTTCCGGCTTGCCGTTCTCCGGACCTGTCGGCGCGGCGCGCGTCGCCTACATCGACAACCAGTACGTCCTGAACCCGACCGCCTCCCAGTTGAAGGAATCCAAGATGGACCTGGTGGTGGCAGGTACCGACCAGGCGGTCCTGATGGTCGAATCCGAGGCCGACCAGCTGTCCGAGGAAGTCATGCTCGGCGCAGTGGTGTATGGCCACGAGCAGATGCAGGTGGCCATCGATGCGATCGAGGAACTAGTGGAAGCGGGCGGCAGGCCGGAGTGGGACTGGAAGCCGGCGGAAAAGAACACGGCGCTGACT
>JACCRJ010000706.1 GCA_013813615.1 Lautropia sp.
GCCATGCCGAGCGTCAGAGCGATGGCCGCCATGCCCGGCAGCGTCAGCGTCGCCTGCAGCAAAGACAGGAGGGCGACCAGGAGCATCAGGTTGAAGCCCAGCGCGAGGGTCGAGAACAGCCCGAACAGGGCGTAGTAGAGCGTCATGAACGTGGCGATGGCGAGGAAGCCCCAGGCGACCGACTGGAAGCCCTTGTCGATATTCTCTGCTCCCAGGCTCGGGCCGATCGTGCGCTCCTCGATGATCGACATCGGCGCGGCGAGGGCGCCGGCCCGCAGCAGCAGTGCCGTGTCGTTGGAATTCTGCGCCGTGCCCATGCCGGTGATCTGGAAGCGCGAACCCAGCTCCGACTGGATGGTTGCCACCGTCAGCACTTCGCCTTTGCCTTTCTCGAACAGCACCACCGCCATCGGCTTCCTGATGTTGGCGCGGGAAACTTCGCGCAGCGAGCGGCCGCCGGCTTCGTTCAGGTTGACCGCGACGGCCGGCTGCTGATTCTCGTCGAAGGTGGCCGCGGCGCCCGTCAGCTGCTGGCCTGTGAAGATCGCTTCCTTCTTGAGCACCACCGGCGCGCCCCGTCCCTGGCGGAACAGCTCGCTGCCGAACGGCACCGGCCCCTGGCCGAGGACGGCCTGCTGGGCCTCTGCCGAAAGATCCACCAGACGCGATTCAAGCGTGGCGGTGCGTCCCAGGATGTCCTTGGCGCGTGCGGTATCCTGCACGCCGGGCAGCTGCACCACCACCCGGTCGAGACCCTGGCGCTGGATCACCGGCTCGGCGACACCGAGTTCGTTGATCCGGTTGTTGAGCGTCGTGATGTTCTGCTGCAGCGAGCTGTCGAGGAACGAGCGGATCGCGGTTTCCGTCAGCGTCGCCACCAGCTTCAGGTCGCTGCCGCTGCCCTGCTGGGCGAGCGCCAGGTCCGGCTGATTGTCCCGCAGCACGTCCCGCGCGCGGGACCGGGTCTCCTCGTCGCGGAAGCTGACTTCGACCGCGTTGCCGGTGCGCTGGATGCCGGCATGGCGCACGTTCTGGTCGCGCAGCAGCGCGCGGATGTCGCTGGTGGTGGTCTCGACGCGCTTGCTGAGCGCCTCTTGCGTATCGACCTGCATCAGGAAGTGCACGCCGCCGCGCAGGTCCAGGCCGAGGTACATCGGCAGCGCGTGCAGCCGGGTCAGCCACTGCGGCGAACTGCTGAGCAGGTTCAGCGCGGTGATGTAGGTAGGATCCGCGGGATCCGGATTGAGCGCCTTCTCCAGAATGTCGCGGGCTCGGATCTGGATGTCCGGCGTGGTGAACCGCACCTTGACCGAATTCGCATCCCGAAGAACACCGGCATGCTCGATGCTGGCGCTCTTCAATGCCTGCAGGACCGTCTGCTCGGTCCGCTCGTCGACCTTCATCGTCGCCTTCAGGCTGGAGACCTGAACCGCCGGCGACTCGCCGTAGAAGTTCGGCAAGGTGTAGATCAGCCCGAAAAGCAGGGCTGCGAGGATCACGCCGTAGCGCCAGAGGGGATATCGATTCACTGCAGATGCCTTGAGCGAGCGGGGGTGCCTGGGCGGGCGCGTCGGGCAGTCCCGGGATGTAGCACGGAACGGATCCGGCCGGAAAAGGCTAGATGGCCTTGATGGTGCCCTTCGGCAGCAGGGTCTGCACGGACGCCTTCTGGAACTGCATTTCGATCGGCTTGTCGCCCTGGTGGGACACTTCCACCGTCACGTAACCATCGCCGACCTTGTTGACCTTGCCGACCAGCCCGCCGGCGGTGATGACTTCGTCGCCCTTCTGAAGGGCGCCCAGCATGGTCTTGTGATCCTTCGCGCGCTTCATCTGCGGACGGATCATCAGGAAGTACAACACGACGAACATCAGGATGATCGGCAGGAAGCCGAGCAGCTGGCCTTCCGCGCCGCCGGCGGCGCCCTGCGCGTATGCGTTGGTAATGAACACGTTGCTTCCTCGTGGGATGGATCGCGGGGATTATAGCGACGCCGGTGTCGGCCACGGGCATCCCGCGGCGCCGACTTCGGCCGGCTGCTTGCGGCGCCGCAGCGGGCGTCGCTTCAGGGGCTGGGACCGTCGCCGCTGAAGGGCCTCGCGCCGTCGACGCTCAGGGGGTTCGCGCCGCCGACGCTCGGGGGCTCGCGTCGTCATTGCGCGGGGGCTCCGCATTGCCATCGCCCGGGGGTTCGATGCCAGTTGAGCGGTCGCTCGCGAACGTCTGGCAGAACCGCTCGAAACCCCGCTCCGCGATCGCCGCCCGGGCTTCCTTCATGAGCGTGAGGTAGAAGTGCAGGTTGTGGACGGTGGCCAGGTGCGCGCCGAGCATTTCGTTGACGCGCTGCAGGTGATGCAGGTAGGCCCGGGAGAACAGGCGGCAGGCCTTGCAGCCGCAGCCCGGGTCGATCGGCCTCGGGTCGTCGCGATAGCGGGCGTTGCGGATCTTCAGGTCGCCCTTGCGGGTGAAGAGCCAGCCGTTGCGGGCGTTGCGCGTCGGCAGGACGCAGTCGAACATGTCGATGCCCATGTCGATGCCGGCAACCAGGTCCTCCGGCGTGCCCACGCCCATCAGATAGCGCGGCTTGTCGGCCGGCAGGCGGCTGCCGCAGTGCGCGAGGATGCGCATCATGTCTTCCTTCGGCTCGCCGACCGACAGTCCGCCGATTGCCAGCCCGTCGAAGCCGACCTCCAGCAGGCCCGCCATCGACTCGTCGCGCAGCGCCTCGAACATGCCGCCCTGCACGATGCCGAACAACGCGTTCGGGTTCCCCAGGCGCTCGAACTCGTCGCGGCTGCGGCGCGCCCAGCGCAGCGACAGCCGCATCGACGCCGCCGCCTCCTTCTCGCTGGCGATGCGATCGCCGATCCGGTAGGGCGTGCATTCGTCAAACACCATCGCGATGTCTGAATGCAGCGAGCGCTGGACCCGCATTGACACTTCCGGGGTCAGCAGCAGCTTGTCGCCATTGATCGGCGACGCGAAGCGCACGCCGTCCTCGCCGATCTTGCGCAGATCGCCCAGGCTCCAGACCTGGAAGCCGCCGGAGTCGGTCAGGATCGGCCTGGACCAGCCGTTGAAGCGGTGCAGTCCGCCGAGCTTGCCCATCACCTCGACGCCGGGTCGCAGCCAGAGGTGGAAGGTGTTGCCCAGGATGATCTGCGCGCCCACCTCGTCCAGGTCGGCCGGCGCCATGCCCTTCACCGCCCCATAGGTGCCGACCGGCATGAAGATCGGTGTCTGCACCGCGCCGTGGTTGAGTTTCAGCACGCCGGTGCGTGCGGCGCCGTCGGTGGCGAGGACGTCGAACTTCAGCAACTTTTTCTCCGGTTCAGCAGCATGGCGTCGCCATAGCTGAAGAAGCGGTAACGACCGGTGATGGCATGGGCATAGGCGCGCCGGATGGTATCAACCCCGCCGAATGCGCTGACCAGCATCAGCAGGGTCGATCGCGGCAGGTGGAAGTTGGTGACGAGGCCGTCGACCACCTTGAACGGGTAGCCCGGCGTGATGAAGATGTCGGTTTCGGCGGGGCCGGCGCCGCCGCCGCTGGCCTCGAGCGCGCGCAGGCTGGTGGTGCCGACCGCGATGACCTGGCCGCCGCGGGCGCGGGTTTGCGCGACCATCTGCGCCGTGGCCGGCGGGATGTCGAATCGCTCGCTGTGCATCCTGTGAAGCGCCAGGTCCTCGGTCCTCACCGGCAGGAAGGTGCCGGAGCCGACGTGCAAGGTCAGCATCGCGGTGGACACGCCGCGGCTGCGCAAACGATCGAGCAGGGCGGGATCGAAATGCAGTCCTGCGGTGGGCGCGGCGACCGCGCCGGGATGGCTGGCGTAGACGGTCTGGTAGCGCGCTTCGTCGTCGGCCTCCGCCGCATGCGAGATGTAGGGCGGCAGCGGCAGCCGGCCGATCCGCTCGAGCAAGGGCGCCACCGGCTCCTGAAACGACAGGCGATAGAGGTCGCCGTCGCGGCCGAAGACCGTCGCCATCGCGGCGCCGGCCATGCCGGCTTCCTTGCAGGCGGCGACCCCGGGGGCGGGGTCAGTGGCGGACCCCGGGCCGGGGCGGGGGCCCGGATCGAAGATCAGGCTGCTGCCCGTTTTCGGCGCGTGGCTGGCCTTGATCAGAGCCAGTACTTCCCGTTCTGCCACGATGCGCTCGATCATCGCCTCGATCCTGCCGCCGCTGTCCTTGCGGCCCAGCAGGCGCGCCTTCAGCACCTTCGTGTCGTTGAAGACCAGCAGGTCCTTCGTGCCGAGCAGGTCGGGCAAGTCGGTGAAGGCGCGGTCCTCGAG
>JACCRJ010000707.1 GCA_013813615.1 Lautropia sp.
GTCCGTTCGATGGCCGCGCAGCCGATCCTTCTCGCCCTGGCGAACCCGGAGCCGGAAATCCGCCCGGAGCTCGCCCTGGAAGCGCGGCCGGACTGCATCATCGCCACCGGCCGTTCGGATTACCCGAACCAGGTCAACAATGTCCTGTGCTTTCCGTACATCTTCCGCGGCGCCCTCGACAGTGGCGCCACCAGCATCACCGAGGAGATGAAGCTGGCCTGCATGAAGGAGATCGCGAACCTTACCAAGGCGGAGATCAGCGACGATGTGGCCGCCGCATATCCCGGGCAGGACCTCAAGTTCGGCGCCGACTACATCATTCCCAAGCCCTTCGATTCGCGGCTGATACTGCGGATCGCGCCGGCCGTCGCGGAAGCCGCGGTCGCCTCCGGTGTGGCGACCCGCCCCATCGCCGACATGGCCGAGTACCGGCGCTCGCTGTCGCGCTTCGTCACGCGCACCGGAATGTTCATGCGACCGGTCTTCGACGCGGCGAAGGCGGCGCCGAAGCGCATCGTCTATGCCGACGGCGAGGACGAGCGGGTGCTGCGAACGGTCCAGGAAGTGATCGACGAAGGCCTCGCGCAGCCCATCCTGATCGGCCGGCCGGCCGTGATCGCGATGCGCAGCGAACGGGCCGGGCTGCGCATCAAGGCCGGGGATGACTACGAGCTGGTGGATCCGGAGGACGATCGGCGCTACCGCGACTACTGGGAGGCCTATCATCGGCTGCTCGGCCGCAGCGGCGTCAATCCCGAGACCGCGAAGACCGAGATACGGCGCTACAACACCGTCATCGGCGCGATGATGCTGCGCAAGGGCGATGCCGACGGAATGATCTGCGGCCTGGTGGGGCGCTTCGAGCAGCACCTCGACCAGGTGAAGCGCATCCTCGGGCTGGCGCCGGACGCCACCGAGCTTGCGACCATGAACGCGCTGATGTTGCCGACGCATACTCTGTTCATCGCCGACACTTTCGTCAACGAGGACCCCAGCGCCCAAAGCCTGGCCAACATCGCCCGGATGGCGGCAGCCGAGCTGCGCCGCTTCGGCCTGCCGCCGAAGGTCGCGTTCCTCTCGCATTCCATGTTCGGTTCTTCCGACCGCCCGGAGGCGATCAAGATGCGCCAGGCGCGGGCGCTCTTCCAGGCGGCAATGCCGGACGTGGAGTGCGACGGCGAGATGCACGGCGACGTCGCGCTGAGCGAGTCCCTGCGCAAAAACGTGCTGTTGGATTCGATGCTGAGCGGCTCCGCGAATCTGCTGATCTGTCCGTCGCTCGACTCGGCCAACATCCTTTTCAATGTCCTCAAGGTTACGGTGGGGCAGGGTGTCACCATCGGGCCGATCCTGCTGGGCAGTGCGGCGCCGGTGCACATCATGACCAGTTCGTCCACCGTGCGCCGGCTGGTCAACATGACGGCGCTGACGGTCTGCGACGCGCAGGCCGGCGCGTTCCCGGCGCAGCCATGACGGGAGCTCTGCGCCGGTGCCTGGTGGGGTTTGGAATGCTTGCCGGCCTGCAGGCCTGCGCGACGATATCCGAGCAGGTCGTGCGGGTCGGGGAGGAGGACAGCGTGCGCACCGTCGAGCTGGCGACGGGGAAGATGCTGGAGATCCGCCTGCCGACGTTTCCGGCGCGGGGCCTGACGATCTCGCTCGGGTCCGTCGTCACCCCCGCGCTGAGGCTGGCGGGCACGCCCACGCACAATGACGATACGATGATGGGCGCTCTCGGCGGTACCGGCGGTACCGGCAGCTTCGAAATCTGGCGGTTCCGGGCGATGCAGCCGGGGGAGGTGAAAGTGCGGATGGATTACCGGTTGCAGTGGGAAACCACCGGTCCGCCGACACGCTCCGTCACCTACAACGTCGCGGTGAGGTGACCCGGTACAGCCTTGCTACCTCGGGAAGGCCTGATACGCTCCCGTAGAATCCGGGCCTATGTCCCTGGCCTTACTCGTCATCCTGCCCTTCGTCGGCAGTCCGATCGCCGCTGTCCTGCCGGCGACTGCGCGCAACGCGGAGTCGACGCTGGCCGGCGCAATCGCCCTGGTGGGCCTGGTCCAGGTGGCGCTGCTGTTCCCGGACGTGCGCGGCGGCGGCGTGGTCCGCCAGCGCGTGGCGTGGCTGCCTGAGCTCGGGCTCGATTTCGTCATTCGCATCGACGGTTTCGCCTGGCTGTTCGCCATGCTGGTGCTCGGCATCGGCACGCTGGTGGTGCTCTATGCGCGCTACTACATGTCGCCGGCCGATCCGGTGCCCCGCTTCTTCTCTTTCCTGCTCGCCTTCATGGGTTCGATGCTGGGCGTGGTCCTTTCGGGAAACCTCATCCAGATCGTCTTCTTCTGGGAGCTCACCAGCCTCTTCTCGTTCCTGCTGATCGGCTACTGGCATCACCGCCAGGATGCGCGTCGCGGCGCGCGCATGGCGCTGATCGTGACCGGCACCGGCGGTCTCTGCCTGCTGGCAGGCGTCCTGGTGATCGGGCACATCGTCGGCAGCTACGAGCTGGACGCGGTGCTCAACTCTGGGGGCGTGATCCGAGGGGATCCGCTCTACCGGACGGTGCTGGTACTGGTGCTGCTGGGGGCGCTGACGAAAAGCGCCCAGTTCCCGTTCCACTTCCGGCTGCCGCATGCGATGGCGGCGCCCACCCCGGTGTCTGCCTACCTGCACTCGGCGACGATGGTGAAGGCGGGGGTGTTCCTGATGGCCCGGCTTTGGCCGGTGCTGGCGGGTACCGACGAATGGTTCTGGCTGGTCGGCGGCGCCGGTGCCTGCACGCTGCTGCTGGGCGCCTACGCCGCCATGTTCCAGAACGACCTGAAGGGCCTGCTGGCCTATTCCACCATCAGCCATCTCGGGCTTATCACCCTGCTGCTGGGGATGAACAGCCCGATGGCCGCGGTGGCCGCGGTCTTCCATATCATGAACCATGCCACCTTCAAGGCGTCGTTGTTCATGGCCGCGGGCATCATCGACCATGAAAGCGGAACGCGCGACATCGGCCGGCTGAGCGGCCTCTTCAAGGTCATGCCGATCACCGGCACCCTCGCCATGGTCGCCAGCGCTGCGATGGCCGGGGTGCCGCTGCTCAACGGCTTCCTGTCGAAGGAGATGTTCTTCGCCGAGACCGTCTACCTCTCCGCGGCGCCGTGGGTGGAGATCGCGCTGCCGGCGATCGCCACCATCGCCGGCCTGTTCAGCGTGGCGTATGCCCTGCGCTTCACCGTCGACGTATTCCTGGGCCCGCTGGCCACGGGTTTGCCGCGCGCGCCGCACGAGCCGTCGCGGCTGATGCGCGTGCCGGTGGACCTGCTGGTCCTCGCCTGCCTCGTCGTCGGGATCTT
>JACCRJ010000013.1 GCA_013813615.1 Lautropia sp.
CGATGGTGCCGCGCGCCTTCAGATGGTCGACCGCCTGCTCGAGTTCACTGGCCTTGCGAGCGGTGATGACCAACTCCGCGCCCATGTCGCCGAGCGCTTCCGCGATCCGCAGGCCCAGTCCGCGCGACCCGCCCGTGATGATCGCCTTGCGTCCGGTGAGGTCGAACAGAGCCGCAGCGCTCCTGGAATTCATTCGGCGTCTCCCATCATGGATCAGGCAATCTCGAACAGGCCGGCGGCGCCCATGCCGCCGCCGACGCACATGGTGACGACGGCGTACTTCGCCTTGCGGCGCCGTCCTTCCATCAGCGCATGGCCGGTCAACCGCTGGCCGCTCATGCCGTAGGGGTGGCCGACCGCGATGGCGCCGCCGTCGACGTTCAGCCGGTCGTCCGGTATCCCCAGGCGGTCCCGGCAGTAGATCACTTGCACGGCGAACGCTTCGTTAAGCTCCCACAGGTCGATATCGTCCACGTTGAGCCCGCTGCGCTCGAGCAGCTTCGGTACGGCGAACACCGGGCCGATGCCCATCTCGTCCGGCTCGCAGCCGGCGACCGCGAAGCCGCGGAAGTATCCAAGCGGCTTCAAGCCCCGCCGTTGCGCGAGCCCGGCCTCCATCACCACGCACGCGCCGGCGCCGTCTGAGAACTGGCTGGCGTTGCCCGCTGAAATGACGCCACCTTCGACGGCCGGCCGGATCGCAGCCACCCCTTCCAGCGTGGTGTCCGGTCGGCGGCCTTCGTCGTCGGCAAGGGTGACCTCGCGCATGCCCAGCTGGCCGGTCGCCTTGTCCGCGACACCCATGGTGACGGTAATGGGCACGATCTCTTCCTTGAACCGGCCCGCCTGCGCCGCTGCCGCCGCGCGCTGCTGGCTGCGCACGCCGTACTCATCCATCTTGTCGCGGCTGATCCGGTAGCGCTTGGCCACCATCTCGGCCGTCTGCAGCATCGGCCAGTAGATCTCCGGCTTCGCCTGCATCAGGAGCTTGTCCCTCAGCATATGCGTGTTCATCTCGTTCTGCACGCACGAGATGGACTCGAGGCCCCCGGCGACGAAAATGTCGGCCTCGCCGGCGATGACGCGTTGCGCCGCCATTGCAATCGTCTGCAGCCCCGACGAGCAGAAGCGGTTGACGGTCGCACCGCTGACGGTGACGGGGCACCCCGCCGCCAGCGCCACCTGCCGCGCGATGTTGCCGCCGGTCGCGCCCTCGGGAGTGGCGCAACCCATCAGCACGTCCTCGACCTCCGCCGGATCGAGGCCGGCGCGCGCGATGGCCGCCCGCACCACATGGCCCCCCATGGTTGCCCCGTGCGTCATGTTGAGGGCGCCGCGCCAGCTCTTTGCGAGGCCGGTACGGGCCGTGGAGACGATTACCGCTTCACGCATCTTGCGCTCCTGATGTCAGCCATTGAACGACTTGCCTTCGGCGGCCAGCTTCGCCAGCAACGGCGCCGGCGTCCAGAAGGCGGGGTCGCCGTGCGGGTTCGCCGCGAACTGCTTCATGCGGTCGACGACGCCGTAGAGCCCCATCATGTCCGCGTACAGCATGGGACCGCCCCGGTGCAGCGGAAAACCGTAGCCGGTGAGGTAGATCATGTCGATGTCGGAGGCGCGCATCGCGATGCCTTCCTCGAGAATCTTCGCGCCTTCGTTGACGAGGGCGAGCAGCAGCCGGTGCACGATCTCGTCGTCGCTGATCCGGCGCGGCGCGACGCCGATCTCCTGCCGGTGCCGGGTGATCAGGTCGTCGATGACCGGGTCCGGCAGCGCGTCGCGCTTGCCCGGGTCGTAGCGATACATGCCGGCGCCGGTCTTCTGGCCGAACCGGCCGAGTTCGCAGACCTTGTCCAGCAGCCGCGGATACTTCATGTCAGGCCGCTCGACATAGCGGCGCTTGCGGATGTACCAGCCGACGTCGTTGCCGGCCAGGTCGCCCATGCGGAACGGCCCCATCGCGAAACCCCACTTCTCGACCGCCCTGTCGACCTTCTGCGGGCTCGCGCCCACCTCCACCAGGTATCCCGCCTGGCGGAAATACTGCTCGATCATCCGGTTGCCGATGAATCCGTCGCAGACGCCGGAGACGACGCCCGTCTTGCGGATCTTCTTCGACAGCTTCATCGTCGTGGCCAGCACGTCCTTGGCGGTCTCTCTCCCGCGCACGATCTCCAGCAACTTCATCACGTTGGCCGGGCTGAAGAAGTGGGTGCCGATCACGTCCTGCGGCCGCTGGGTGAAGGCGGCGATCTGGTCGAGGTTCAATGTCGAGGTGTTGCTGGCGAGGATGGCGCCGGGCTTCATCACCGCATCCAGCTGGCCGAACACCTTCTCCTTCACCGCCATGTCCTCGAACACGGCCTCGATCACGATGTCGGCATCCTTCAGGTCGGCGTAGGAGAGCGTCGGTTTCAGCATGCCCATCCGCTTCTCGACGTCCTCCGGCTTGAGGCGGCCTTTGCGGGCGGAGTTCTCGTAGTTCTTGCGGATGGTGGCGAGGCCCTTGTCGAGCGCCTCCCGGGATGTCTCCAGGATCGTGACCGGAATCCCCGCATTGACGAAGTTCATGGCGATGCCGCCGCCCATCGTACCTGCGCCGATCACGGCGGCGGCCTTGATTTCCCGCACCGGTGTATCCGGCGAAACGTCCGGGATCTTGCTGGCGGCGCGCTCGCCGAAGAACGCGTGGCGCAGCGCCCGCGATTCCGGCGTCTGCAGCAGTTCGACGAACAGGCGTCGCTCCTCCTTCAAGCCCTCCTCGAACGGCAGCTTGACCGCGGCGGTGATCGCGTCGATGCACTTGACCGGCGCCGGCAGGTGCCGCGCCACCGACTGTGCCATGTTGCGCGCGAAGCGCAGGAACGCTTCCGCATCCGGCGATTCGATCGAGCGGTCGCGTACCCTGGGCCTGCCCCGGTTCCCGGCCACCACCTGCCTGGCGAACGCGACGGCGTTCCCGGTCAGGTCGGCATCGAAAAGCGCGTCGAAGAGCTGTGTGCCCTTGAACTTCTCCGACGGGACGGGATTGCCGCTGACGATGATGTTCACCGCCATCTCGAGCGGAACCACCCGGGGCAGCCGCTGGGTACCGCCCGCGCCGGGCACCAGGCCGAGCTTCACTTCCGGCAGGGCGATCTGCGCCCCTGAAAGGGCCACCCGGTAATGACAGCCGAGTGCAAGCTCGAGGCCTCCGCCCATGCAGACCGAATGGATGGCCGCGATCACCGGCTTGGCTG
Organism: Lautropia sp.; assembly: GCA_013813615.1. GTDB lineage: Bacteria > Pseudomonadota > Gammaproteobacteria > Burkholderiales > Burkholderiaceae_E > Lautropia. Next base: position 3,240 of record JACCRJ010000013.1, read on the forward strand.
CGCCTTCGACCGTGCGGATCACCGTGCCGAGGTTGGGTTCGGCCAGCGCCTTCGGCGTATTGAATTCGCGGATGTCGGCGCCGCCGGAAAACGCGCTGCCGGCGCCGGTGATCACGACCGCGGATACTGCCGGGTCCGCCTCTGCCCGGCGCACGCCCTGCACGATGCCGGTCCGCAACTCGTGGCCCAGCCCGTTCACCGGGGGGTTCGCCAGGGTGATGATCGCGATGCCGTCTTGGGTGGTGTAGGGGGCCTGAGTCATGTCTCTCTCAAAAATAGAACGCTCGTGCGCTTATGCGGCGCAAGCCTGGCGTCCGGGAGCGGGCGCGCTGCGGATCCTGCCGGTCAAGCTGCTGTCGTGCTGCCACTGCGAAGTTTACAGGCTCGGCGCGCCTCTCGTCGAAGCGGCGAATTCATACCTCGAGCCAATCGCGCCGTATTGCGGCCGCACCTGCGAGCTCCGCGGGTGTGCCCTCGAACACGATGGCGCCGTGACCCATCACGTAGACGCGTTGTGAGATCTCCAGCGCGATCGCAAGTTTCTGCTCGATCAGCAGCACCGAAATGCCGCGTGACTTCAGCTCCTGCAGGTAGCGGGCGACCAACTCGACGATCTTCGGCGCAAGGCCCTCGGTCGGCTCATCGATCATGATCAGTTCGGGGTTGCCCAGCAGGCTTCGGCAGAGCGTGAGCATCTGCTGCTCGCCGCCCGACAGCACGCCGGCCGGGGTGTGCTGCCGCTCCTTCAGCCGGGGGAACATCCGGTACATGTCTTCGAGGCTCCAGGCGGAGCCGACTAGAGACCGCGCCGGCGGCTTCTGGCCGAGCAGCAGGTTCTGCTCGACGGTGAGCGTCGGGAAGATGTCGCGGCTTTCGGGAACATAGCCGATGCCGCGGTTGGCGATCTGGAAAGCCTTGCAGCCGACCAGTTCGTCGCCGTGAAAGCGGACCGAGCCCTTGCAGTCCACCAGGCCCATGATGGCCTTCGCGGTCGTGGAGCGGCCGACGCCGTTGCGCCCCAGCAGGCTGACGATCTCACCCTTGCGGATCCGCAGGTCGACGCCATGCAGGACGTGGCTCTTGCCGTAGTACGCATGAAGGTCGCGGACCTCCATGAGCGCCTCGCCTCCGCCGTGCGTGCCGCTCAGGCCGTCACCCGGGTCCGGAACCGCGGCCGCGCTCACGCCGCCGCCTCGCGGGCGGCAGGCTTGCCGAGATAGGCCTCCTGCACCGCAGCGTTGGCGCGGATGCCGGCAGGCGCGTCGGTGGCGATGATTTCCCCGTAGACCAGCACCGAGATGCGGTCCGCCAGGTCGAAGACCACGCCCATGTCGTGCTCCACCATCACCAGTGTCTTGCCTTCGGTCATCTTGCGGATCAGCGCCACCGCCTGCTGGCTTTCGGAGCGGCTCATGCCGGCGGTGGGTTCGTCGAGCAGGATCATGTCCGCGCCGCTCGCCACCGTGATGCCGATCTCCAATGCCCGCTGCTCGGCGTAGGTGAGGTTGGCAGCCAGCGTCTCGCGCCGGTAGCGCAGCCCGATCTGGGTCATGATGTCTTGCGCCCGGTCGGCCGCGTCCCGCAGTCGGGAGAGGCGGTGCCAGAACGAATAGCGGTAACCAAGGGAATAGAGCGTCGCACAGCGGATGTTTTCGAACACCGACAGCCGGGGAAAGATGTTGGTGATCTGGAAGCTGCGCGACAGGCCCATCCGGTTGATCCGGTACGGCGGCAGGCCGGTGATCGGCTGGCCCTTCAATTCGATGGTGCCGCTGGTCACCGCAAGCCGCCCTGAGATCAGGTGGAACAGCGTCGATTTGCCGGCGCCGTTGGGGCCGATCAGCGCATGGCGTTCGCCCCTCGGCACGTCGAGGGTGACCCCGCGGATGATCTCGGTCCGGCCGAAGGATTTGCGCACGTCGGTGAGCCTGAGCGCGCTGGCGCAGACTGCCTGCTGATCGCTCATAGCAGGCGCTCCCGTTCCACGAGTAGCTGGATATCGCTTTGCACGTCGTCCCAATCCCTGCGAAAGCGCCGGCGCATGACGTTGAACGACATCGCCCCGGCCAACGTCGTGCCGAGCGCCATTACCCAGGTGCTGCCGGCGGCGGCATCGAACGGCAGACCGAAGAGATGGGCGACGGTGGAACGGGCCGACTCGAGCGACAGGTGGTAGCCGAACTCGATGATCATGATGACGCCAAGCGCCAGCAGCAGCGCGCTCATCAGCAGCCCGGTGTAGCCGTCGCGCAGCCGCCCGAACAGGCGATGCTTGAGCACCCTCAGGTTCATCAGGATCAGCGACGCGACCCCGCCGGGCGCGTACATCACCATCAGCACGAAGAAGGCGCCAAGGTAAAGCTGCCATGCCTTGGTGTAATCCGACAGGGCAACCGCGAAGAAGATGAAAATCACCGCGCCCAGGATCGGCCCGAAGAAGAACATGGCGCCGCCGATGAAGGCCGCAAGCAGCACGCCGCCGGAGCGCAGCGCCGAAACGTTTTCCGCCGTCACCAGTTCGAAGTTGATGGCGGTCAACCCCCCGGCAATGCCGGCGAAGAAAGCCGATACCACCACCACGATGAAGCGCACCTGGCGGGTGCTGTAGCCGATGAACTCGACCCGCTCCGGGTTGTCGCGCACCGCGTTGGAGATGCGTCCGAGCGGCGTCCGGGAGAAGGCAAACATCGCCAGCATCGAGACGAAGCACCAGACGGCGATCAGGTAGTAGACCTGGATCCCGGGACCGAACGTGATGCCTGCGACGGGTGTTCCCATCACGCGGTTCGTCGAAACGCCGCCTTCGCCGCCGAAGAATCCCGGGAACATCAGCGAGGCCGCATGAACCATTTCGCCGATGCCGAGCGTGATCATCGCAAAAGGCGTGCCGGCGGTCTTGGTGGTGAGATAGCCGAAGATCACCCCGAAAAAGGCGCCGGCCACGCCGCCTACCAGCGGCAGCAGGGCCACCGACAGCGGACTCACCAGCGCGGACTCCGACGCGCTGATCCAGTTGAGCGCGTGGATGGCGAAGTAAGCCCCGAGTCCGGAGTAGACGGCATGGCCGAAGGAGAGCATCCCCCCTTGGCCGAAGATGACGTTGTAGGAGAGGCAGAAGATCACGAACACGCCCATCTGGGAGAGCAGCGTGATGGCGAAGCCGCCGGTGAAGATCAGCGGCAGCACCGCCAGGATCAGCGCGGTGCCGATCCAGATGAACCAGCGGCCGGCGTCGGCCGGCTTGTAGCGGATCGTCGCCATCAGCCTTCCCGGGTTCCCATCAGGCCCCGCGGCCTGAAGATCAGCACCAGCACCAGCAGCAGGTAGGGCAGCACCGGCGCGACCTGTGACAGGGTCAACGACAGGATCGGATACGCGTAGTTGCTTGCGGGCACCAGGATCCCGAAGTTCGCGAGGCCGCTTGCCACCGACCAATCGAGAGAGACTGCGAACGTCTGCAGCAGGCCGATCAGCACCGACGCGACGAAAGCGCCGGCGAGCGAGCCCATGCCGCCCACCACGGTGACGACGAAGATGATGGACCCGACCTGCCCGGCCATCGAAGGCTCGGTCACGAAGGCGTTGCCGCCGATCACACCGGCCAGCGCCGCCAGCGCAGCGCCACCGCCGAAGACCAGCATGAAGACCTTCGGCACGTCGTGCCCGAGCGCCTCCACCGTCTCCGGATGCGTCAGCGCCGCCTGGATCACCAGCCCGATCCGGGTGCGGGTGAGCAGCAACCAGAGGCTTGCCATCATGACGAGGGCGACCAGCATCATGAAGCCGCGGTAGGTCGGAAAAGCGGTGCTGAAGACGGTGAACAACGGTCCGTCGAGGGTTTCAGGTACCTGATACGGCACCGCCGCCCTGCCCCAGATCAGCTGTACGATCTCGTAGACGATGTAGGTGAGCCCGAAGGTGAACAGAAGTTCCGGGACGTGGCCGAACCGGTGCACCCGCCGCAGGCCGTAACGCTCCACCAGCGCCCCGAGGATGCCGACGATCAGCGGCGCCACCAGCAGGGCCGGCCAGAAGCCGACCCATTTCATGGTCTGGTAGGCGACGTAGGCGCCGAGCATGTAGAACGACGCATGGGCGAAGTTGAGCACGCCCATCATCGAGAAGATCAGCGTGAGGCCGGAAGACAGCATGAACAGCAGCAGCCCGTAGGACAGGCCGATCAGCGTCTGGATGACGAAGAACTCCATGGGCGCGCCTAGCAGCCGGCAGGCGTGAGCCGGCCGGTCGTGAGGATCATGTCGACGGTGCTGGGGGCGCTGGCGCGCTCAGATCACTTGCCCGGCACCGTCATCTTGCAGGACGTAGGCTGCACCCCCACGAAAGCCGGCTGCACTGACTCCGTGCGCCAGCCGTAGCCGGTCTTCTCGTCGTCATACTTGACGGTGCTGCCGTTCTTTTTCTGCCAGGACAGGACCGCCAGCGGCTGCTGCAGTTGGTGGTCCAGCGCTCGCATCTCGACTTCGCCGTTGATCGACTCGAACTTCACACCCCGCATCGCATGCGCGACCTTGACGGGATCGGTGGTCTTTGCCTTCCTGATGCCCTCGGAGAGCAGCCTGATCCCGTGGTACGTCTGGGCGGTGTAGAAGTCCCCCTGGTACTTCTTGTCGAAATCCTCGCGAAGGTCCTTGCCGGTGAAGCTCTTCTCGTTGGGAGACCAGATCGCGACCTGCCTCACCTTGTCCTCGCCGGCCGAACCCATGGCGGTGGGGACGCCGGTGGTGCCGGCATAGTAGGTGTAGAAGTTGGCGGTCAGGTTTGCTTCCTTGGCAGCCTTGATCAGCAGCGCGAGGTCGGCACCCCAGTTGCCGGTGATCACCGAGTCCGCGCTGGTCTGCCTGATCTTGGCGATGTACGGCGAGAAGTCCTTCACTTGGCCCAGCGGGTGAAGATCGTCGCCGACGATCTCGACGTCCGGCCGTTTGCGGGCGAGCATTTCCTTGGCGGCCTTGGCAACTGCATGGCCGAAGGAATAGTTCTGGTTGATCAGGTAGACCTTCTTGATGTCCGCTCGGTCCTTCATGTACGCGGTCAGCGCCTCCATCTTCTGGTTCGCGTTCGCGTCCAGGCGGAAGTGCCAGAAGCTGCACTTCTCGTTGGTCAGCGCCGGATCCACGGCGGCGTAGTTGAAGTACACCAGCTCCTTGCCGGGATTGCGTTCGTTGTGCTTGCTGATCGCGTCCGAGAGCGCCAGCGCGACGGCCGAACCGTTGCCCTGCGTCACGTAGCGGATCCCCTGGTCGATCACCGACTTGAGCTGCGTCAGGCTCTCCTGCGGGCTCGCCTTGCCGTCGAACGGCACCATCTCGAACTTGACGTCCTTGCCGGCCCAACCCTTGCTGTTGGCTTGGTCGGCGACGTGCTGGTACTCCTTGAGGATGTTCTGGCCGATCGGCGCGAACGGGCCCGAGAGGGGGTCGATGAAGGCGATCTTCACTGTTTCCGCCGAGGCGGCAGACCCGAAGGCGAACAGGACGACCGCGGCGGCGGTGCCGGATCGGACGGATCCGGACGTGAACCTGCGCGAGGACGGGCGGATGCCGGTCGAGATGGCGGAAATGCTGTGGGCTGCCATGGGATGTCTCCTCCTGTGGAATGCTTTCTGGATCGAGCCGAATCGCAATGCGATGTGCCGACTAATGTACTTCGCCGCAGGCGGCACAAACACTGGTGGAAACGCCTACGGCGGCACCCGGCTTCATGCCGTGGGCAGGCGGTAGTCCTTGAACTGCTCACGCAGCTTCGTCTTGAGTATCTTGCCGGTGGCCCCCAGGGGGATCGCGTCGACGAACTGGACGTCGTCCGGCGTCCACCACTTGGCAATCCTGCCTTCGTAGATGGCCAGGATGTCGGCCGCAGTCACCTCGGCGCCCGGCTTTTTCGCCACGATCAGCAGCGGCCGCTCGTCCCACTTCGGGTGGGCCACCCCGATGACTGCGGCGTTCGCAACCGCCGGGTGCGCGATTGCCAGGTTCTCGAGTTCGATGGAACTGATCCATTCGCCACCGGACTTGATCACGTCCTTGCTCCGGTCGGTGATGTGCATGAAGCCGTCTTCATCGATGGTGGCCACGTCGCCGGTCGGGAACCAGCCCTGGCCTTCGCTGTCGTACTGCAGCGGGTCCTCGTCTTCGGACTTGAAGTAGTTCGTGATCACCCACGGCCCCCGCACCAGCAGATTGCCATAGGTCCGGCCGTCCCACGGCAGTTCATTGCCGGTGTCGTCGACAATCTTCATGTCGACGCCGAAGACGGTGTGTCCCTGTTTCTCGAGCAGCTTGCGCTGGCTCTCCGGCGGCAGCGACAGGTGCTTGTTCTGCAGCCGTGACAGCGTGCCGAGCGGCGACATTTCCGTCATGCCCCAGGCGTGGATCACGTCGACGCCGTACTTCTCGCGGAACGCCTGGATCATCGCCGGCGGGCAGGCGGATCCGCCGATGACGGTGCGGTTCAGGCTGGAGAAGCGCAACTGGTTGCCCTCGATGTGGTTGAGCAGCCCGAGCCAGACGGTGGGCACGCCGGCGGCGAAACTGACGCCTTCCGCCTCGAAGAGCTCGTAAAGCGACTTGCCGTCCATTTGCGGGCCCGGCAGGACCAGTTTGGCGCCGACGAGCGGGCCGGTGAAAGGGATGCCCCAGGCGTTGACGTGGAACATCGGCACCACCGGCAGGATCGCGTCCCGGGCCGAGGCCGCCATCGCGTCCGGCAGCGCGGCCGCATAGGCGTGCAGCACGGTAGAGCGATGCGAGTAGAGGGCCCCCTTGGGATTGCCGGTGGTGCCGGAGGTGTAGCACAGCGCCACCGCGGTGTTCTCGTCGAAGCTGGGCCAGCGCCAGGCGGTGTCGCCGCCCGCCAGGAACTCCTCGTAGTTCGCCATTCCCGGGACCTTGCTGCCCGCCGGCTGCCGGTCCGGGTCGATCATCGCAAGCCAGCGCTTGACGTTCGGGCAACGGGGCGCGACCGCCTCGATCAGCGGCAGGAAGGTGATGTCGAAGGCGACGATCCGGTCTTCCGCATGGTTGAGGATCCAGGCGATCTGCTCGGGATGCAGCCGCGGGTTGATGGTATGGATGACCGCGCCCATGCCGCCCACGCCATAGTAGAGCTCCAGGTGCCGATAGCCGTTCCAGGCGATGGTGGCGACGCGGTCCCCGTCCGTGATGCCCGCCTTCTGCAGCGCGCTGGCCAGCTGGCGGGAACGCTGCTCGCAGTGTGCGTAGGTATAGCGGTGCAGGTTTCCCTCCACCCGCCTGGACACCACTTCCGTTTCGCCGAAATGCCGGGCCGCGTGCCGCAGGATCGACGACACCAGCAGGGGCATATCCATCATCTGGCCAAGCATCGCACTGTCTCCTTGCTTCATAACGGAAATGCTCTGTGGACGCCATGGTGGGGACGGGCTGATCGCCCGTCAAGGGCAAGGTCATGGGCGCGCCGCCCCGGAGTGCTTTCGTACAATCATCCGATGAATGCACCCCCGCACGCAGCCATTGTCACCCCCTCCACACTTGCGACGTCCTCCGCACCCCTCGCCCCCTCTGCCCGGCCTTCGGCGCCGGATGCCGCCGGCGGCAGCCAGCCGGCCACGCATGCGCTGACCAGCCTCGAGCTGACCAGCCTCGAGCTGACCGACTCCTTCGGGAAGCTGGGTGAGGCCTTTTTCTCTCGCGTGCAGCCAACGCCGCTCGCGGACCCTTATTTTGTCGCGGCGTCGCAGCCGGCATGCGCCCTGGTCGGGGTGGACCCTGCCAGCCTGCAGGCCCCGGAGGCGGTTTCCGCGCTGGCGGGCAACACGCTGCTGCCCCGGAGCAGCCCGCTGGCCGCGGTCTATGCCGG
>JACCRJ010000016.1 GCA_013813615.1 Lautropia sp.
AGATGACGCTGCCCAACGATGTCATCCCCACGAACCGGCACCCGGACTCTGCGGAGTCCTTCACGGCGGTGACCGGCAGCGTCACCGCTGAGGCCGCCGCTGCGGCCTCAGAGGCGAGCTACATACCCGCGGGAATACGCGTCAGCCTGGTCGGCAGCTTCATCATCCTGCTGCTCGGCGCCATCTACTTTGCAAAGGAGATCCTGCTCCCGGTTGCCCTCGCCTTCATGTTGACGCTGACTCTCAGCCCGGTAGTCCGGTACCTCTCGAGATTCCGCATTCCGGAGTGGCTGTCTGCGCTCGTGATCGTACTGGCGCTGGTCGGCGGTTCGGCGGCGGGTGTCTACTACCTCAGCGGCCCGGTGAGGGGCTGGATCGACGGAGCGCCAGAGACCGGCCGGCAGATCCGCGACAAGATCGCGGGATTGCGCGGACCGGTCGATGCGGCGATGAGCGCCTCGAAGCAGGTGGAGGAAATAGCAGCAGCGTCCGACGACCCCTCCGTCCAGAAAGTGGTCTTGCAACAGCCTGGCATCGTTTCCCGGGCAGCAGACGGCGCCGTATCATTCGTCTCCACTGCGGGCATCACGATCGTGCTGCTCTTCTTCCTGTTGGCCTCCGGCAAGCTCTTCTACGAGAAGCTGGTGCGCATCCTGCCGACGCTGTCCGAAAAGAAGCGCGCCATCAGGGTCGTCCATGCGGTCGAAGAAGAGGTCTCCGTCTACCTGCTCACGATCACCGCCATCAATGCAGGGCTGGGCGTGGCCATCGCCGGTGTCACCTGGTCCCTCGGCCTGCCCAATCCGATCCTCTGGGGATTGATGGCTGCGGTCCTGAACTTCATCCCCTACCTCGGAGCACTTATCGGCATCAGCGTCGTCGCAATCGTGGCGCTGGTGACGTTCGACTCGCCCGGCATGGCACTGCTGCCACCCGCCCTCTACTTCTTCTGCGCCATCATCGAAGGGCAGTTCATGACGCCCGCCTTGCTGGGAAAGCGGCTGGAGATGAACACGGTCGCGGTATTCCTGGCGGTTGCCTTCTGGGGCTGGCTGTGGGGCGTCCTAGGGGCACTGATGGCCGTCCCGATTCTCGTCAGCGTGCGGGTCCTGTGCGATCACTTCGAAGGCCTCTCGTCCCTTGGTGAATTCCTCTCGGGACCGACGCCCGAGGAAGCGGAGCCCAGCGAGCCCCGCGCACCTGCGGTTGCGCCTTCGGACGCCAGGACCGCTTGGCCCGACGCAACCGGGGGCGCGGGCGGAGTGTCGGCAACCGCTTCCTCGGTGGCGCCGGCTCAGACGGCGATCCAGTAGCGATACGGTTGCACCCGCCTAGCCGCTGCGGGTCCGCCAATTGTTTCGCGGCGCGCAATAGTGTTAGTCGCGCTGCCCGCTTTATCCTTTGGCTGGCGAGTCCTACATTGTCTACATGCCGCTGCAGTGATGCATCGGTCCCGACAATTTAAAGGAGTACCAAGATGAAAACCCGCAACTCGCTCATCGCCGCAGCCATCGTCGCCACCCTTTCCGCCGGGGCCTCGGCCGCCTTCCTGAATGCCGACGAAGGCGTTCCCCACAACCTGACCGCGCTGAAAGCCGACGAAGGCGTGCCGCAGAACCTCGTCACCGCCTAAACAGCGAGTGCGGCACCGGTCGCCTGCCCCCTGCCACTATTCCCATGACCCCCGTGGAAATTTTCCTGCCCCCATTGTTCACAGCGCAACCGCCAACCAGCTGATCGGATTGCGCAAGAACCCGCCGGCCCCGCTGCCGCGTGAAGCGTTTGCACACTCCCCGACCAGCATTCCGCCGGATGCCGCCGTGCGTCACCCTGTCGTTGGTGCTTCGGGTCGGCTGAGCGATTCTTGGCCTGCAGAAGGCTTCGAACACGATCGCCCTTCCGGTGGCCCTGGCACAAACCCAGGCCAGTTTTCCGGGGGTCGGGCAGCCGGGGGCTCCATGAACAACTCGCTTGAATCGATCCGACGCCGGGTGCTTGCCGCCGGCCTTTTTACCGCATTCCTCGTTGCCGCACCGGCCACGGCGGCCGGCCGTGCCACCGCCGCGGTGGACTACGCGGCCCTGGTCGAGCAACATGGCCCGGCAGTGGTGCACGTCAGCGTGCGTGAGAAGCTGGCAAAGGTCGACGACAAGGCCATTTCGGGAAGCAAGCCCGAGGTCATTCGCGCCAACAGCTTCGGCTCGGGCTTCATCGTCAGCGCGGACGGCTACATCCTCACCAATGCGCATGTGGTCAGCCAGGCAACAGAAATCCGCGTCACGCTGAAGGACAAGCGCGAGCTGCCCGCCCGCATCGTCGGCGAGGATGCGACGACTGACGTCGCGTTGCTCAAAGTGCAGGCGTACGGGCTGCCGAAAGTATCGATCGGCAAGGTGCAAGACGTCCGGGTGGGGGAGCCGGTCGCAGCCATAGGCTCACCTTTCGGCTTCGAGCACAGCGTCACCGCCGGCATCGTCTCCGCCAAATCCCGCAATGTGGACGACCTGATGGTGCCGTTCATCCAGACGGACGCGGCAGTCAATCCGGGTAACTCAGGCGGCCCGCTATTCAACGCCGACGGTGAAGTGATCGGCATCAACAGCCGCATCTGGACCAAGTCCGGCGGATTCCAGGGACTCTCCTTTGCCATCCCGATCGATCTCGCCATGCAGATCGCAGAAAGCCTCAAGTCGGGCAGGAAGATCGTGCGCGGCCGCATCGGCATCCGCACCCAGCAGGTAAGCAGCGAGCTCGCGCGGGCGTTCGGGCTGGATCGGCCACGCGGCGCGCTGGTGTCCTCGGTGGACCCGGAAGGCCCCGCTCAACTGAGCGGCTTTCAGACCGGCGACATCGTTCTCAGCGCCGCCGGGCTCGAGATCGAGACGTCGCTCGACCTGCAGCGCGTCGTCGGCAGCCAGCCGCTCGACACGGCGATCTCCGTCGAGGTCCTGCGCCAAGGGCAAACCCTGCCGCTGCGAGTGAAGGTCGCCGCAGCCCAAAAGCCCGGCGCCGCGTCGGAGCCGGTCTCGGTATCGGTACACGAGAAGATGATGCCGCTCGGCCTGGAACTGCGCGCGACCAGCGCCCAGGAGCAGCAGCGCTACGGCTTGAGGGACGGGCTGTATGTCGAGTCCGTCGCCGCCCGCTCACCCGCCGTGCGCGCCGAATTGAAGGCGGGAGACGTGATCCTCCAGGTCCGCGGCCGTGCGCTTCGCGACGTCTCTGACTTCCGCGACGGTGTCGAGTCGGCGGCGGCCGCCGGCGTACCGGTTGCCGTGCTGACGATGCGCGGCGACGAGAAGCGCTTCGTCGCACTCGAACTCGACCGCTAGGCGATCTGCGGCGCGTTGCGCACGCAACGCCGCTGCACCGTTCTTCCCCGGGATCGCGCCGGCCGTCACCGGCCCCGCCTGCACCCCCGCGGCCTCGTTACCGTTGAGGGATGACCCAAGCCTTCCTCCCTGCTCGCGGCCTCGCCCTGGCCATCGTCGTGTCGCTGCTGTCGGCACTCATCTCCGCCCATGCTGCGATGCCCATGCAGAGCGGCTGCAGTCCCCTCGCTGAAGCCCTGCCCTTTGGCGCCGCCGACCTGGGCTGCCTGCCGCATTCCCGGCGGGTCGAGCTGCTGAGCAGAAACGTCGAGCCGGCCGTCATCGCGCCGCTCAACCGCGAGTACCGGTTGCACAGCGCGCTGCACCGCTGGAAGGCGAAAGAGGCCGAGGCCCTCGCAATCCCTCCCGCAGACCGCCGCAACCCGCTGGCCGCTTATCTCGAAAGCCGCACGATCGAGGCGCAGCGCAGCGAAGCACTGAAGGACGCGCAACAGGCGATGCGTCGCGCGGAAGCCCGGATCCTGCTGCTCGGCGCCGACCTCAAGGTGGCATCCCGGGCGGCGACCCAATGGATTCATCGCCAGCCGGGACGGGAACTGCCGGCGTCGTATCTGCGGCGGATCGTCGACGCGGCCGACGCGATCCTCGAAGAGGACAGGCTTCGGCGCGCGCGCGCCGAAGATCTCGACGAGATCAATCGTCGATTCGATCTGCAGTTGCAGCAGGTGCTGACGCTGCAGGGTTGACCCGCCGGCGGCAATCAGCCGGTAAGATTCGCTGATGCCCGCTCCCGCCGACGCAGCCGCGAGCAACGATCCCTTCGAAGAGGCAAAGCGACTCTTCCTGGAGGGGGTTGGCTGCCTGGAAGACGGTCGCTTCGAGCAGGCTGAGCAGCGCTTCCAGTCATCGCTTGCCCTGCAGCCCGGCCGCATCTCGACCCTGATCAACCTCGCGGCGACGCAGCTCGACTTGTCGCGGCCGCTGGAGGCGCTTGCCTGTGCCGATCAGGTGCTGGCAAAGGAAGCCGGCAACATCGACGCCTGGTTCCATCGCGGCACCGCCCTTGAACTGCTGGACCGCCACGAAGAAGCGCTGGCAAGCTTCGGCAAGGTACTCGCCATCGACGGCGAACTCGCGGAGCCCTGGTATCGCCGCGGCCAGGTACTGCAGAGCCTGAAGCGCCCGGAGCAGGCGTTGGTGTCGTTCGATCGGGCGCTGGCAATCGATCCTGCGCTGGGGCGCGCCTGGAGCCACCGGGGCGGCATCCTGCAGGAAATGAAGCGCCTGGACGAAGCGGCCGAATCCTTCCGGCAGGCGCTCGCCCACGGCGCCGACCCCGACCTGAACCGCTACTACCTCGCCGCCGCCGGCGCCGGCAGGCCCCCGGCTGCCGCCCCGCCGGCCTACGTGAAAACACTCTTCGACGACTATGCCGACGAGTTCGACGACCATCTGGTGAAGGTCCTGCACTATCGGGCGCCGAGCACGCTGGCGACTCATCTCCAGGCGATCGCTGCGCAGCCCTTCCGATCGGCCCTCGACCTGGGATGCGGCACCGGACTGTGCGGGCCGCTGCTCAAACCGATGGCTCAGCGGATCAAGGGGGTGGACCTGTCGGGCCGCATGCTGGAGAAGGCGCGGGCCCGCGGCACCTATGAGCAACTGGTCCAGGCGGAGATCGTCCAGTTCCTGTCGTCGACGCAGGAACGCCACGACCTGGTGGTGGCCGCCGACGTCTTCATCTATATCGGAAACCTGGAGCCGGTGTTCCGCGGCGTGCGCCGGGTGATGGCCACGCCTGGGCAAGGCGTGGCCCATCCGCCAATCAGCCAGGAAGCATTGTTCTGCTTCTCGGCCGAAGTCGCCCGCCCTGGTGTACAGGATTTCGAATTGCTGCCCAGCCTGCGCTACGCGCATGCGGAGGGCTACCTGCGCGAACTGGCGCAGGCACACGATTTCGACATCGTTCGGATCGTGCACGAGCCGATACGAAAAGATCAGCGCGAGGTCATCGACGGCATGTTCGCGTACCTGAAGCCGAGGTAGAAGGCGCACAGGCCGACCGGCGGGCAGGCGATCTCGTCCGCCGATTCCCTCGCCCCCTGGCAACCCTTGCAAACTGGCTAGGATACTTATACACGGGAGAGAAGAACTCCGGTGAAGGAGTACCCGATGGAAAAGCTTCCCGAGATCCAACGAACCGCCGATCGCAGCCGGATACCGACCGGCGTCCGGGTGCTGGCGCAGGCAATGCAGATGTTCGAAGACCAGCCGCCACGCAACCGGATGGAGCAGGCGGTCACGCGCAAGCTGGCAGGCCAGATGCAGCGCCTCGTTCGTCATCCCGGTTCGGCCGCCCAGGTCTTCCAGCTCTCCACCGAGTTTCCGGTTATCGAGGCACTGGTGGACGACTTCCTGATGAGCTGCCGCATCGTCCGCAGCCGCGAGCGCGACTGCCCGGTCCTCGAACAACTGATGCGCCGCCTGGCCCATCCCTGAGCCGATCGCTCACCCATGAAAAGCCGCCGTCGAGGCGGCTTTTCTCATTCCGGCCCCCCTCACCGTCGAGATGGTGGAACTCTCGGGCAAGCTCGACGACGGCAAGACCTTCACCTACTGGACGTTCGACAAGAAGGTCCCCGGCCCGATGATGCGCGTGCGGGTCGGCGACACCGTGCAGCTCACGCTGGCCAACGCGAAAGGCAGCACCCAACCTGCGTGTGCCTTTTGCTGCAGTGCGTCCGCCTGAGGCTGCGTTTACCTATCCGTTTGCATCTGATGCTGGCGGATCGACACCGGGCAAGGCGCTTTCGGCCTTTGGAGCAGGGCACGATTCATGCGAGGGCCGCTGGCGGCCTGACCGCGCCAGATTCAATTCGCAAGCCTGTGGAGAGAGATGATGAAAGCGACTGGTCCTTTTACAGCGGCGGCAGCCCTGCGGGCGCGGATGCGCAAACCGCAGTTCGCCGCGGTGGTGGTGGCGGCGGCCTTGGTCTGGGCAGTCCCGACGGCAGCCCAGCAGTCCAGGGAGAACCTGTCCCCGGCGACCATCAGGATGCTGCAGCACTCCCTGATCCAGGGCGGCTACGCGGTAGACGCCGCCGACGGCGTCTGGGGTCCGAGGACAACCGCGGCGCTGCGGGAATTCCAGCGGGTCAAGGGGCTCGAGTCGACCGGCCGGGCCGACGCGAGGACGCTGGCCGCCCTCGGCGTGACCGTCGACGGCGTGGCTCAGCCACCCGCCCAAAGACAGCAGGCCTTCCCCGGAAATTCCCCGCCTGTGCGGGCCCGTAACCCTGCGGACCTGGGCCGCACGACCATCCGGGCGATTCAGCAGGCGCTCGACAAGCAGGGCTTCAAGGTCGGGCAGGCGGATGGCGCCTGGGGCGAGCGGACCACCACCGCCATCGGAAACTTCCAGCGCGCCCGCGGAATGGCGGCGTCCGGCGAACTGGACGCGCATACGCTCGCCGCGCTCAACCTGCTGCCCGGCGGCGATCGGCCCGTCCCTGGCCGCGCCGGTCAGCCGCCAAGACCTGCGGACCTGGATCCGGCGGCGATCCGGATGATCCAGCAGTCGCTGGGTCAGCGCGGCTTCGACATGGGCACGCCGGACGGAATCTGGGGTGACCGGACGGTCAACGCGTTGCGGGATTTCCAGCGCACCCGGGGACTGGAACCGCTGGGCGAGCCGGACGTCTACACGCTGGCCGCGCTGGGTCTGCTGCCGGGCAGCGGCGAGGCGCCGAAAGCGCGTCGGCCGTGAGGTGGCGCACCTAGGAATCTGTCGATCATTTGCACGGCCAGGCTTCCTGCAATGCAGCCGCAACCAGCGTACTGCCGGGCCGATCCCACATCTGCGAGTTCTTTGAGACAAAAGCCTTCACGACGTCTGCAATCCGCGATGCCTTGATCCCATTCGCGTTCAAGTCGAAGCAGAAGCCGTCCTTGGTTGC
This sequence comes from Lautropia sp., assembly GCA_013813615.1. GTDB lineage: Bacteria > Pseudomonadota > Gammaproteobacteria > Burkholderiales > Burkholderiaceae_E > Lautropia. The sequence continues at coordinate 7,289 of JACCRJ010000016.1, forward strand.
TGCCCCATTGCTGGCGTCGACGACGCCGACGATGTAGTGGAGCGCGAACGAGTAATTGGCACCGTCCTGCTGCAGGGCCTCATGGAGATCGCTGCCGCTTCTGAAGACGTGGCGCTGGGCGCCGGCGGGCGTACTGCACACGAGCGTGACCAGCGTGATCGTCAGGAATGCAAATCGGGAGGTTGATTTCATGACAGCTATTCTGCCCTCTCGCGGGCCTTCCGGCTGCACCGTCGTGTTCTGTCGACCTGAATCGGCATGCGGTGAGCCCCGGGCTCAGGCCATGATGCCGCCGCGGGAGGGATCTTCACTCGAAAGGGGCTTCGAAAGACATGCGAACTGCCGGCGAAGGCCGATGTCGGGATTGAGAGCGGATGAGGACCAAGCAAATCCTTTTCTCATCGCGGACTGCTGGAGCAGGTACGCAGGCTGATCGACGCGCGGGAGAACACGTAGCGGCCCGGTGCGAGATGAACGGGTCTGACGGCAAACATGCGCCTTCGACGCTGCGCCTAGACAGGGTCGTGAGCAACTGCTCGAAAGTTCTTGTAACGGTTCCCTAACCGTGCGACAGTTGCTACATGCACCCTCGGCTGATCGTCCCGCCGCCTTCGCACTCACCGCGGCTCATGGAGAGGCTTGATGAACCGTTTGCGATATTGGACAGCCCTTGCTGGTTGTAGTGTGTGCGGCATCTGTTTGCTCGATCGTTCCCGCTCTAGCGGCGGCCGTTGGCTTCAGTGCCGCGCAGCCCGGTGGTTCGCCTGAAGGCTGGATCTGCGGGAGCACGGGTGGCGGCAAGCCGCTCTGGAGAGTGGAACCCGACAGCACTGCGGCTGCAC
>JACCRJ010000022.1 GCA_013813615.1 Lautropia sp.
CACCAAGGCGTCGCTGTCGACCGATTCGTTCATCTCCGCAGCCTCGTTCCAGGAGACCACCCGCGTACTGACCGAAGCGGCAATCATGGGCAAGCGTGACGACCTGCGTGGCCTGAAGGAAAACGTCATCGTCGGACGCCTGATTCCTGCCGGCACCGGCCTTGCGTATCACAAGGCCAGGTTCGAGAAGGAGTCGGTGGAGGCTCAGGAGGCTGCCGCACTGGCAGCCGCCGAAGCCGCGTTCGCGCCGCGAGAGGAGATGGTAGGGGGCGAGCCTTCCGAGGATGCCTCCATGGCAGTCGACGGCGGATCCGGCGACAGCGCCGATTCGGGGAACATGCCGACACAGTAAGCGCGCGTACCGTAACCGCCCGGCTTCACGGCCCTGCGGTTGCGGTCTCCCGGTCACCGAACTTGCGCAAGCGCCCGATTCGTCGAGCGCTTTTTTTTGGTAACGCACCCGGTGGGGGATGCGGACAACGATCCAGACGGTTCATTGATGCAATGCAACATAGCTGTGCTAAGGTAGCCGGATCATCCACTTCCGGCATCTCATGGCTTCATCCACTTCACTTGCAACAGCCACACGTCGAAAGCCGGTGCGCGTCGCCCTCCAGGGCGGCGGAGCCCTGGGCGCCTACTCCGCCGGCGTGCTCGACGCCCTCCTGGCCAGCCGCCGCATCGAACTCACTCATTTCAGCGGCACCAGCGCCGAGCGCCGCCGGGGAATTGCCGTTGTCAGCCGCGGCGGTGCGGCAGCGAATGGCGGAAATCGTGTTCCATTCGAGCCTGGTGGCGGAGATGCAGGCGATCCAGGCGATCCGGGACCTGACGGCCGCGTCCGAGGCGAACGCGGGACAGCGAGGTGCGGCGCCGCAGGCTGAGGCGAACTCCTTCCGGCAGGCGCGCTTTCACCGGATCGGCCCGCCGCCTGACGACCTGCTCGGCGCTGGATCGTCCGGCGATCGCTCCCCCCGCAACCTGACGGCGCTCTGGGACGCCGGCCGCAGCGGTGGCCGCACCTTCCTGTTGCGCGAGGGCCGGCAACTTGGGGTGCAGGAGACGCTGGATCTCAAAGCGGCGTTCATCGACCAGCGCAAGACGCGTCTGCCCCCGCCGGCCCGGACTGAAGCGGCGCGGCAGCCGGGGCATGCTCAACCGGGACTCGATCGCCAGGGGCTCGATCAGCAGGGGCTCGATCAGCAGGGGCTTGCTCGGCCGGGGCTCTCCCAGCCGGAGCCCGTCAAGCCGCAGCCCGTTCAGCCGCAGACGCAGGCCTGAAGCCTGCGGATCGCGTCGCCCAGCGCCTTCAGCATCTTCGGGTCGTAGGGGTTGTGCCCGGCGTGGTCGACCCACGTGAGCGTGCTGCCGGCAACCGCCTGGTGCAGCTGCCAGGCGTTGGTGGGCCGGCACACCCAGTCAAGGCGGCCATGAACGATCTCCACCGGCAACGATCCGAGTCGCCGCGCGAGTCCCAGCAGCATCTCCTCGCCCAGGAAGCACTGCTGCGCCAGGTAGTGGGCCTGCACCCGGTACTTGTCGCTCAGGTCGCGATGCTGCGCCGGCGCTGGGCCGGATGCCTGGTCGGCGCCTGACGCTTCCTTGATCAGGCGCCCGGCTGAGGGGCCGGTGCCGGGGCGCGATACCGCTTCCTCCCAGTCCGCCCAGGCTGCGGCTGCCGCGCTGGAGACGGCCTCATCCGCCGTGAACAGGCGCCGCTGCAGCGAGGCGAGCACCGCATGGCCCGCGTGCTCGCACTGCTCGAGGGCCAGAGGAAGCTCAACCGCCGCGACCAGCTTCTGCCAAGGCGCGGGCAGCAGGCTGCCGGCGCCGCCGAAGAACCAGTCGAGGTCTCGGCTGCCGGTGAGGAAGGTTCCTCGCAGGATGACGCCGAGGCACGTCGCCCCGTGGTGGGCGGCGTAGGCGATGGCCAGACTTGCGCCCCAGGAGCCGCCGAAGACGATCCACCGGTCGATCTCCAGCTGCCGGCGCAGCTGCTCGATGTCCCGCACCAGCGCAGGCGTGTCGTTGTTCGCGAGCGTGCCCCGCGGCGTGCTGCGGCCGCAGCCCCGCTGGTCGAACAGCACGACGCGGAAGACCGCGGGATCGAAGAATCGGCGCTGCAACGGAGAGCAGCCGCTGGCCGGGCCGCCGTGCAGCACGACCACTGGCAGGCCCTGCGGGTTGCCGCACTGCTCGAAGTAGATGCGGTGCCCGTCGCCGGTGTCCATCATGCCGTGGGCATAGGGATCGATCGGCGCATGGAGCTGCCCGGGCGGCTGGTCCGCGTCGTTGACTGGTTGCACGGGCACGCTTCCTGTTATGACCGCCCCGAAGGCATTTCATCACTCGGGGCGGGCGTCAAAACTGCAAAAATCAAGCGCTGACGGCAAAAGGCTGCCGCTGCGCCACAAGGTCAATCCATGAAATATGCGATCGTCATCGAACAGCGCGGTAACCGCTACCGGGCCTACGTGCCGGACCTGCCGGGGTGTACGGCAACCGGTACGTCCCAGGAAGAGGTTGACGTCTCGATCCGCCTGGCCATTCAGTATCACATACTGGGTTTGAAGGGCGACGGAGCGACCGTGCCCCTGCCGGTAAGCAAGGTCAACTACGTGGCGGTCTTCGCTTGAGGTAGTCCGGCAGAACAGCCTGCAGTAGCGGCCGCGGCTCGGTGGGCGTCAGCGAGGCCCGCGGACCACCTATTCGGACCAATCCGAATTGACGCGCCCACCCCAGACCCACTATACTCACCGGTTCGCTGGGGGGCATCCGCCGCATTAGCATGGCGGATCGTCTCCGACATGATCGGCCGCTCCTGCCAGCCGCTACGTTCCGCCATAACCGAAGTCCGCCGCCACCTCCACGTACCGCCACATACCGCCACGTACCGCCACGTACCGCCCGTATACCAACAGCAAGCCGCCTGACAGCACTCCGCCTGATAGCAAGCCGCCAGGGCAGCCGCCTTTTACAAGCCAAGCAATCCATGCCGACCATCAACCAGCTCGTCCGCAAGCCGCGTGAATCCGCAGTCATCAAGAGCAAGAGCCCTGCCCTTGAGAACTGCCCCCAGCGTCGCGGAGTCTGCACGCGTGTCTACACCACGACACCGAAGAAGCCGAACTCGGCGTTGCGCAAGGTCGCGAAGGTGCGACTGACCAACGGCTACGAAGTCATCAGCTACATCGGCGGCGAAGGCCACAACCTGCAGGAGCACTCGGTGGTGCTGATTCGCGGTGGCCGCGTGAAGGACCTGCCGGGCGTTCGCTACCACATCGTACGGGGGTCCCTGGACCTGCAGGGTGTGAAGGACCGCAAGCAGGCACGCTCCAAGTACGGTGCGAAGCGGCCGAAGGCGAAGTAATCGTAGTAGTTCTGCGTACAACGGGCGCGGCTGCTGTCGCGTAACGGGTGCAGGGAAGGGCAGGAGTACAAGCATGATCGGCCGCAACCCGCGGACGGTCTTGTGGAATCCTGAGGTGGGGCGGCAAGGCACGGTGCCAGCCGTCCAGTAAGCGATCCCGCCTGGTCGGGCTGGCGCACGGCGCGCAACCACCATGGTTTCGGGTATCAGGGAAGGGCGTGCCGTCATGGCATCGGTCCCGACCGGCTGAATCAACAATCGAGGTCTAGAAATGCCACGTCGTCGTGAAGTTCCCAAGCGCGTGATCCTGCCGGATCCGCTCTACCACAATGAAGAAGTCGCCAAGTTCATCAACGTCCTGATGCTGGCCGGGAAGAAGGCTGTTGCCGAGCGCATCCTTTATGGCGCCTTCGAGCAGATCAAGGGTAAATCGGGCAAAGACCCCATCGAAGTCTTCCAGTACGCGTTGTCCAACTGCAGGCCGATGGTGGAAGTGAAGAGCCGCCGCGTCGGTGGCGCCAACTACCAGGTGCCGATCGAGGTGCGCCCCATCCGCCGTACTGCGCTGGCAATGCGCTGGCTGCGCGAGGCGGCGAAGAAGCGCAGCGAGAAGTCCATGGGGCTGCGTCTGGCGAGCGAACTGATGGAAGCGGCGGAGAACCGCGGCGGCGCGGTCAAGCGGCGCGACGAAGTCCACCGCATGGCGGAAGCCAACAAGGCCTTCTCGCATTTCCGCTTCTGATGGCGGCTTCTGCCCCGATATCGGACTGACCGCGCCCCTGAGGCGGACTGATCTGACGGGGTGACCCTCCCGGCGTCGTGCTCGGCGTCGGCGTTGAACACCGGATTCTTGAACGCCGACGCATTGTTGTGACTACGAAGGACTGACTTATGGCTCGCAAGACACCGATCGAGCGCTACAGGAACATCGGCATCTCGGCGCACATCGACGCCGGCAAGACCACCACGACCGAGCGCATCCTGTTCTACACCGGCGTGAACCACAAGATCGGCGAAGTCCACGATGGCGCAGCCACGATGGACTGGATGGAGCAGGAGCAGGAGCGCGGCATCACTATCACGTCGGCTGCCACCACCTGCTACTGGAAGGGGATGGACCAGTCCTACCCCGAGCACCATATCAACATCATCGACACGCCGGGACACGTCGACTTCACGATCGAAGTCGAGCGTTCGATGCGCGTGCTCGACGGCGCCTGCATGGTCTATTGCGCGGTCGGCGGCGTCCAGCCCCAGTCCGAGACGGTCTGGCGCCAAGCCAACAAGTACAAGGTGCCCCGGCTCGCATTCGTCAACAAGATGGACCGCGTCGGCGCGAACTTCTTCAAGGTCTACGAGCAGATGAGGACCCGCCTGCGCGCCAATCCGGTGCCGCTGCAGATCCCGATCGGTTCGGAGGACAAGTTCCAGGGCGTGGTCGACCTGATCCGCATGAAGGCGATCATCTGGGATGAGGCCAGCCAGGGCATCAAGTTCGACCTGATCGAGATCCCGGCGGAGCTGCTGGCTTCGGCTGAGGAATGGCGCGAGAAAATGGTTGAAGCAGCCGCCGAAGCCAACGAGGAGCTGATGAACGAGTACCTCGAAGGGGGCGAGCTCTCCATCGAGAAGATCAAGGCCGGCCTGCGCCAGCGCACCATCGCCAGCGAAATCGTGCCGATGTTGTGCGGCACCGCCTTCAAGAACAAGGGCGTGCAGGCGATGCTCGATGCGGTCATCGAGTTCCTGCCGTCGCCGGTGGATATT
>JACCRJ010000033.1 GCA_013813615.1 Lautropia sp.
AAAGCGCCCCGGAAAGTACCCCAATGTGTCCCCCAGGAGCGTGACAGCTGGGCTGCACTCGGCTGGGTCGTTTGACGTTGGTCGTAGACTACAGGCAGAAACACCCATGCTCCTCCGCCGTGGCCGCCCAGCCGACACGTCATCCACCGCTGCGAGGAGTGCACCACCACCGGAGGACAGGATGGACGAACCAATTGCATCCTTTGGCGAATGGCTCCGCCGTCGCAGGAAAGCGCTGGACCTGACCCAGGAGGCGCTCGCGCAGCGCGCGGGCTACTCGCTCGGGGCGATCCGCAAGCTGGAAGCGGATGAGCGCCGCCCGTCTCGCGAGCTGGCCGAGAGCCTTGCTGATGTGCTGGCGGTGCCGGTCGAGGAGCGCGCCGCCTTCCTCAAAGTCGCTCGCGCCGAACGTGCAGTGGACCATCTCCGGCTTCCAGGCTCGGGTGTATCCACTCTTGGTCAAGTCATTGCTCGTGCCCCGGATCCCCAGACCGGTCTGCTGGCCGACGTTCCGCTGCTCAAGGCCCAGCCGGCCCTGCACAATCTCCCTGTCCCGCTGACCCCGCTGATCGGTCGTGAACAGGAGATCGCAGCCATCACCACGCTGATCCAGGATCCAGCAGTGCGACTTCTGACCCTCACTGGTCCCGGCGGAACCGGCAAAACCCGCCTCAGCCACCAGGTTGCCGCCGAGCTCTGCGATGACGTCAGCCAGGGGGTACCCGACGCTGTCTGGTTCGTCGACCTTGCGCCACTCAGCGATGCCAGCCTTGTTGTGTCGACGATTGCCCAAACGCTTGGTGTGCGCGACACCGGGCTTCCACGTGCTGATAGTCTTGTCGGCCACCTGCGCGACAAACACATGCTGCTGATCCTCGACAACTTCGAGCAGGTGCTCCCCGCCGCCACCGATATCGCCGCCCTGCTTCAGGCCGCGCCCAGGCTTAAGCTGCTGGTCACCAGCCGCGAGGTGTTGCACCTCTCAGGCGAGCAGGAGTATCCCGTGCTGCCACTTGCCCTGCCCGACCTGCGCCAGAGCGAGTCTCCGACGCAGTTGACGGAGTATGCCGCTGTGGCGCTCTTCATCCAGCGAGCGGTGGCGGCCAGGCCCGATTTCCAGGTGACTGACGCAAACGCGTCTGTGGTTGCGGAGATCTGCGTGCGCCTGGATGGACTTCCCCTGGCTATCGAGTTGGCCGCAGCGCGGATCAAGATGCTGCCTCCCGCAGCGCTCCTGCAACGCCTGGGCAACCGGCTCAAGCTGCTCACCGGCGGAGCCCGCGACCTGGCTACCCGTCAGCAGACCCTGCGCGCAGCTATCGACTGGAGCTATCAGCTCCTCACGCCATCGGAGCAGCAGCTTTTCGCGCGGCTCGGGGTGTTCGTGGGCGGCTGCACGCTGGAAGCTGCTGAGGCCGTCTGCCAGGAGCAGAGCGACCAGGATATCTTGGACGGGATTCAATCCCTCATCGACAAGAGCATGCTCCACCGGAAGGACGACGCTGACGAGGCAAGTTTCACGATGTTGGAGACGATGCGCGAGTACGCCCTGGAGCAACTGGCAGCGAGCGGCCAGGAGGACGTTCTGCGCTGCCGGCATGCCGAGTACTACCGGGAGTTCGCGGAGGCGGCCGAGCCGGCCTTGCGCAGTGCCCAGCAGGTGGCGTGGGGGAGCCGGCTTGAGCGTGAGCACGACAATCTGCGGGCAGCGCTGCGCTGGTTCATCTCGCAGGGTGACGCTGATCAGGGTCTCCGTATGAGTGGCGCGCTCTGGCGGTTTTGGGGATATTGTGGTCATCTCCTGGAAGGCCGTGACATCCTGGCAGAGCTCCTGGCGCTGCATGGCGGCGGCGCCGGTCCACGGGCACGGGCGCTGCTGGGTGCAGGATCGTTGGTCAGCTTGCTGGGCGCCGGCGATGATGCCGCCGCGCTGTTTGAGCAGAGCGCGGCACTTTTTCGGAAGGTTGGAGATCGCTGGGGCCAGGCGTTTGCCCTGAGCTACCGCGAGTTCGAAGTGTCCTGGTCCGAACACCGTGTGGAGGAGAGTGCAGCACTCTTGGAGCAGCTTGGCGAGCCATGGGGACTGGCGCTGGCATTCGTCCTTCGCAGCGAATTAGCAGGGCGACAGCAGGACCCTGTGGCACGTTCCCTGGGGGCGGAAGGCGTGCGACGGTTTCTGGAGATTGGCGATCGCTGGTTCCTGATCACCGTTCTCGGCCATATGGTGGATGTGGCGCGCAGGCTGGGCG
>JACCRJ010000042.1 GCA_013813615.1 Lautropia sp.
GTCCTGGGGTCCTCGCCGCGATTCCCCGCGGGTCGCCGGCATGGTCGGACGAACTGTTCGGGCCGGTTGCGTCGCTCTTTCGGGCTGACAGCCTGGATGACGCCATCGAGCTGGCCAACGACACCCGCTTCGGCCTCGGCTCCTCGGTCTGGACGCGCGACGAGAGCGACATCAAGGAAGCGGTCAACCGCCTCGAAGCAGGTTGCACTTTCGTGAACGCCATCGTCGCCTCGGATCCGAGGCTGCCGTTCGGTGGCATCAAGTCTTCCGGCTACGGCCGTGAGCTTGCGCGCGACGGTATGCTCGAGTTCATGAACCGCAAGACGGTCGCGATCAGCTGAGATGAGCGGGAAATGGCGGACTCGGGGCAGGGGGCAGGGCCAGCGGCAGAGCTCCTGAGGCCTGCGAAGGCTGGGCCGGGGCCGTCAGGCGGCGGCCGGGACACGTCCGTGGACGGAGCCGGTGGTCCGGGAGAACCGGGGTTCGCTGCCCGCATCGAAAGGTGAGATGACCGGCGCGGCCGCGCTCGGGCCGCAGCGGACGGAGAGTACGTGGTTGGCCGCCAGCGTCTGCCAGCCGTCGGCATGATCGTCGATGGGTTCGCTGACGACCACCAGGGATCCGGCGGACCTGCGGAAATAGACCGACGGCGCCAGGTCGTCGCTCGACCAGCGGAACACGGTCAGATCCCGGCCGTCGGTCATTGCGGCGGCAAAGCGAAACGGTTCCGGCACGCCGGCCTGCAGCATCTCGTGATGAATGCGGGAGAGCGCCGTTTCGACCGCGCCGATCGGCCCCTCGTTCTCGACCGCGCCCATCGCGATCAGGAAGATGGCCTCCGAATCGGTGCCACCGCGTCGATGGGGATAGAGCCGGTCGGGGATCATGTTCTCGATCCGCCGACGGATTGTGCAGAAGCCGCCGATCTGGCCGTTGTGCATGAAGAGCCAGGGCCCGACGCTGAACGGATGGCAGTTGGCTCGCGCGGTGCCGGCACCGGTCGAGGCGCGGACATGGGCGAAGAAGGTCTGCGCGCTCAACTGCGCGCACAGCGACAGGAGGTTCTCGTCGGACCAGGCGGGGGAGATCTCCCGGTAGACACCGGGCGTTTCACGGTCTCCGTACCAGCCGAGCCCGAAACCGTCGCCGTTGGTCGCCGTCTTGCACTGCGCCGCGTGCAGGGACTGGTGCACGAGCGAGCGCGCCGGCCTGGTGACGACATTCTCCAGCCGCTCCGGCACTCCCGTATAGGCAATCCAACGACACATCGCGCGACCCTCTTCGGACACTTCAAGTGTAAGGTCGGAGCTCGCGCCTGCGCCGTCCGCGTGTCCAGCGGGAAACACCGCTGGTGCGGTTGCCTTGCCGGCAGCATCCGCCGGCCGCCGAATCGGTGCAGCTCGACTGCGAAGGTCGAGGGTGCCCGCGCAGCCAGGTCCGTGCGTTGGAAGGACTCGTACGGTCGTTAGAAGGATTCGTCCGCGCGAAGGTAGCGCCATTGCCCTGCCGGCAGATTGCCCAGCATCACCGCGCCGATGCGGACCCGCTTGAGGCCGACCACCTTGAGGCCCACCAGTTCGCACATGCGGCGGATCTGGCGCTTCTTGCCTTCGAGCAGAACGAAGCGCAGTTGCTCGGGATTCTGCCATTGCACCTGCGCCGGTCGCAGCGATTCGCCGTCCAGCACCAGCCCGTGCCGCAGGCGCGCCAGCTGCGCGAGGGGGAAGCGGCTTTGCACATCGGTGGCGACGCCGTCCAGGCCGACCCGCACCAGGTATTCCTTCTGCATCGTCGAGTCGCTGCCGATCAGCTGGCGCGCCACCCGCCCATCCTGAGTCAATACCAGCAGGCCGGTCGAATCGATGTCGAGCCGGCCCGCCGCCGCCAGCCCCTTGCGGTGGGCGGGTTGGAAGCGCAGGTCCGAGGTGTCGCTGCGCCATCGGCTGCGGGCATCGATCAGAATGATCGCCGGCTCGTGCCCGTGCTCGGCCTGGCCGCTGACGTAGCCGATCGGCTTGTTGAGGAGGATTGTGACCTGCGCGGCCTGCTGGCCCCGGGCCCGCCGGTCCACCTCGATACGGGCGCCGTCGTTCACCTGCAGGCCGACCGAAGCAACCTGCCCGTTGACACGTACCCAGCCCTTCGTGATCCAGTCGTCGGCCTCGCGCCGCGAACACAGCCCGAGGCCGGCCATGCGCTTGTTGAGCCGGACGGTGCCGCCGGTCGTCACCACACCTCGAAGATCACCCCGACAGGCTCCTAGAGAATGCCGAAGCGCTGAAAGACGCTCGCCAGCGATTCCCCCTGGCGCAGGGCTTCGCGGGTGTCGTTCTCGCCGGTGACTTTTTTCAGGGCGAGCGCGAGCACCTGCTTCTCGACTTCGCGGGGCACCACCACCACCCCGTCGGCATCGCCGACGATGACGTCCTGCGGCCTCACCAGCACGCCGGCGCACACCACCGGGACTTCGATCTCCATGACCCGGCCGCGCCCCTTCGAATCGAGCGGCCCGATGCCGCCATGGAACACCGGAAACCGCATCTCCGCAATCTGGCGGACGTCCCGCACCAGGCCGTCGGTGACACAGCCGGCGGCCTTGCGCGCGAGGCAGGCGGTGGTGAGGAGTTCTCCCCACGGGGCGATGCGTCCGCTGTCGCCGCAGGCGAGGACTACCACCTCGTCCGGCGCGAGGCCGTCGATCAGCCTGATCTCAAGTTCGTACGGATTCAGGCCGGCCTCGACATGGTAGACCGGCATGTACAGGCCGGTCCGCACACGTCCCGCCATGTCGAGCGAAAGATCGAGCGGGCGGATGTGCGCCTGCATCGCCTGGTTGCGCAGGCCGAGCGAATCGAGGGTGTCCGAGAGGACGGCGGTCGGGATCCGGTGCCTGCGAATGCTGCCGACGGTGGTGTCTGACATCGACAGGCACCTTACTTCTGCTTCGCGATGATCTGGTCCTTGATCTTCTCGTAAACCCCGTCCGACAGCACCTTGCTCTTCACCAGGTCGTCTTTCCTGGCATAGGGACGGTTCTTGACGATCGCCTTCGCCCGAACCGCCCCGATCCCGTCGAGGGTCGCCAATTGTTCTTCGCTGGCGCTGTTGATATCCATGGGCTGCGCCGCGGGCTTCGCCACCGGCGCGGTTGCTGCCGGTTTCTGGGCATTGAGAAGGGGCTTCTTCTCTTCTGCGGCGTTCACCCCGACGCATGCGAGCGAGAGCGCCGCAGCTACGGCCATGTTGAGCAGCCCGAGCTTCCTGTCCCTCTTCATCGAGTCACCTCCAAGTGTTCCGCAGAGTCTACTACGCAGTCTTGGCGGCGACGGTCTGCTGCCGTTCATCGGCGGAGGGCGCCTGCACGTCGGTCGAACCGATCGCCGGTCTCGCCGTTCACGGCAAGGCCGAGCCGCTGATGGGACTGATTCGCTCGGGGCAGATCGGCGTCGATGATGCGCAGCCGTGGATCCAGGGTGATGCCCGCAGCACCGCCACGCCGCTTTGCGCGGCGATCTCCGCCGGAAAGGAGGAGGCTGTCGTCGAACTCCTGCACCGCGGCGCTGACGCCAACAAGGCCTGCACCCGACACCACACGCCCCTCGACTGGACGACCGAGACCTTTTACCAGCCGGCGTCCCTCGGCATTGCCGGGCTGCTGCTGGAGCGCGGCGCCGTCGCCGTCGTTTATCGCGGCGTGCAGTCGCTGGCCGACGTCGAGGCGGAGATGGCCCGCAAGAATTCCGCGTTGGGCCAGCCGGTGCCGAGCAAGGGCTGAAGCGGCGGCCGGCTCATCCGGTCAGAGCCACTCCGCCGCCATCCGCTCGCGCATCGCCAGGTCCGGCAGCGGACCGCTGCCCGCCGCGACGTTGTCAAGCATGTGTCTCGCCTTGCCGGTTCCGGGGATGACGCAGGTCACCGCCGGATGACCAAGCACGAACTTCAGCAGTACCTGCGCCCAACTGCTGCAGCCGAGCTCGCTTGCCCAGGCCGGCAGCGGGCGCTGGCCGTGCCTGCGAAGCAGCCCGCCGCCGCCGAAGGGCCGGTTGGCGATGACTGCAATGCCCAGGTCGGCGGCCAGCGGCAGCAGACGCGCCTCCGCCTCGCGCTCGTCGATGGAGTAGTTCAGTTGCACGAAGTCCAACGTATGCTCCCGCATAACCGCTTCCAGCTGGGGATAGGCACTCGGCGTGTAGTGTGAGACGCCCAGGTAGCGGATCCGGCCTAGCTCCTTCCATTCCTTCAGCGTCAGGAGATGCGCGCGCCAGTCCACCAGGTTATGGATCTGCATCAGGTCGATCGGCTTGGCCTTGAGCCGCTGCATCGACTGCGTCATCTGCTCGATCCCGCGTTCGCGGGAACTGGTCCAGACTTTGGTGGCGACGAAAGCTCCGTCGGGTTCCCGGGATTCCTCCAGCAGTTCTCCGATGGTGGTTTCGGCGCGGCCGTACATCGGCGAACTGTCGATGACGGATCCGCCGGCGTCGAACAGTGCCTTCAGCACCCCGGGTAGCTCCCGGTAGGCGGCAGTCCCGGGCTCGACGTCGAAGCCGACATAGGTGCCGAGGCCGACGACGGGCAGCGCTTGGCTGCTGGATGGAATCGGTCGGGTGTGCATGGTCATGGCGGCGGCTGGGCCCGGGTCGGTTCGTTCAGGCTGCGCGGCTGCCTGTGCGAGTGATGGCGCCGCCGGCTGGCGGACGTCGGACGAGTGCATTGCCGGACTGCTGGCGGCGTAGTTGTGCCCAGCGAGCGCTAAGGCACCGCCCAGACTTCTCAAGGTGGCTCGCCGGCGCATCCGGTGCGCTTCCGGATCTTGCACGCGCGGGCGCTTGTGCTGGCTTTGCATCGCACGATCTCCTTCGGCCTGGACTGCGTCGGCGACCTGCGTCGGCGATTGTGAT
>JACCRJ010000057.1 GCA_013813615.1 Lautropia sp.
GGGCTCCGACGGCAGGGCTCCGAGGGACAGGCCTGCCCAGGGCCGGATAGGCGTTTGCCCGCCACTCGCCGAGGCGGCCAGCCCTCCTCAGCCGATTCGGCTCGGCAGCCAGGTGGCGATCGCCGGCAACCAGAAGACGGCAGCCAGCAGCGCCAGGCTCATCGCGACGTAGGGCACGACCGCCAGAAAGATGTGCGCCATGGAGACCGAGGGCGGCGCGACACCGCGCATCGTCATCAGCAGCAGGCCGTGCGGCGGCAGCAGCAGGCCGAGCTGCATGCAGATCAGGAACATCACGCCGAACCAGATCGGGTCGATCGACAGCGCCTGCACCACCGGCATGAAGATCGGCAGCGTGATCATCATCATGCTGACCTGGTCGACGAAGATGCCCAGGAAGATCAGCATCAACATCATGCCCATCACGATCACCCCGGTGGAGAAGCCATGGCCGGTGATCAGCTGCACCAGGCCGCTGCTCGCACCGGAGAAGGACAGGATCTGCGCAAAAGCGGTTGCGCCCAGGATGATGAACAGGATCATTCCGGAAATGGCGGCTGTGCCCTTCAGCGCCTTCATCAGCGCCGCCGGGGTCAACGCACGATAGCAGGCAGCCAGCAGCATGGTGGCGAATGCGCCGAGGGCGGCGCATTCGGTAGGTGTCGCCCAGCCCGCCGCGAGCGCGCCCACCACCACGCAGAAGATCGACAGCGACGGCAGCACGTAGCCGAAGAAAAGCCGCCAGCGCGCCCAGCCGCGGTGCACGACTGCCGTCTTGTCCTCCGGCGCCAGGTGCGGGCTTACGGTCACCCGAATCACGATCCAGAGGACGAACGCGGCCGACAGGATCACGCCGGGCACGACCCCGCCGATCAGCAGCTTGGAGATGGAGATGCCGGAGAGCGAGCCGAGGAGCACCGTCAGGGCAGACGGCGGGATCAGCATGTCGACGGCGCCGATCGCCATGATCGGTCCGGCAGCGATGGTCGGATGGTAGCCGCGAGCCAGCATCACCGGCAGCATCAGCGAGCCGAGCATGGCGGTGGTGGCGATGGTCGAGCCGGAGATTGCGGAGAATACCGTGCCGGCCACGACCGCCACGACCGCCAGGCGCCCGGGCAGGCGCCGGATCAGGCGCTCGATGCCCTCGATGACCTTGTGGGCGAGGCCGGTGTGGAACAGCACCTCGCCCATCAGCACGAACAGCGGAATCGGCGTCAGGGAGAAGGCGGCGATCGAGCTCACGCTGCTGCGCGACAGTTGCACCAGTCCGGGCTCGCCGCCCATGTAGAACCAGGCGCCGACGATATTGATCGTGATGAAGGTCAGGGCGACGGGCATGCCGATGAACAGCAGCACCATCGATCCGCCCAGCATCAGCCAGGCGGCGATCGCCCAGCTGCTCATCACCGGAGCGCCGCCGGCCGCTTCATGCAGCGCTCACCGCGTCGTGCCGCGCCGCGCGCCCGCCCTGCTGCAGGCGGATCATCCGGAACACCATCTCGATCGCCAGCAGCACGAAGACGACCGGCAGCGGCAGGAGCGACCACCATTCCGGCGTCACCAGCGTCTTGATGTTGACGGCCCCGGATAGATAGCTCGACAGGGTGGCCTGGGCGCCGTACCAGGCGAGCACCACGCAGCAGGCGAGTCCCAGCAGGTCGCCCACCCACTCCAGGCTCCAGGCAACCCGCGGCGGCAGCGCCTGGAGCACGATGTCGACGCGGATGTGCTGGCCCTGGCGCAGCAGCCACGGGGCAACGCACATGGTGACCAGGTAGAGCAGGAGCTCCGATATCTCGTTGCTCCAGGCGAGACTGCCGGGCAGGCCGGGCAGCGCCAGGTTGCGCAGCGCCACGTCGGCGACGATGATCAGCATCATCACCAGGAGCAGCAGACAGCCCAGCAGGGCGAGCGCGGCGAGCAGCCTGCCGTAGGCTTGCGACAGCTTGCCGATCATGCCACGCGCCGGCCCGGAAGCAGCGGCTGCCGGGTCATCTGCCGGTCATTTTCCGAACAGCGCCTTGAAACGGGCGGCCACCTCCGGATTCTGCTTGCTTGCCCCCGCCCAGGCAACCTCGTAGGCCTTCTCGCGGAAACCCTTGGCGGTGGCCTCGTCGAAACTGATGGTCTGGATGCCGGCCTTCTCTTGACGCGCGGTCTCGTCCTTGGCGTAGCGGGTCCAGAAGGTGTTTTCCGCTTCAAGCGCCAGCAGTTGCTTCTCCAGGTAGGCACGCTGCGCGTCCGTGAGCTTTTTGTAGGCCGGCAGATTCATGATCAGGGAGACCTCGGCGTCGTAGAAACCGGGGTCTACGCGAAACTTCGTCTTTTCGTGCCAGTTGAGGTCGAAGATGCCGCCGATGGGCCAGCCATAGCCATCCACCACGCCCCGGTCCAGCGCGGTGTAGACCTCGCCGGGCGGCGTGGTGATGACGCTGGCGTTCAGCGCCTGGAAGAAATCGCGGTACACCGGGGTGATCCGTATCTTCAGTCCGGTCAGGTCCGGCTTGTCGATCTTCTTGTTGGTGTAGATGTGGAACGGCTGGTTCTCCACCATCCGGCCCAGGTACTGCATGTTCCCTTTCTCGTTCCACACCTTGCTGATGGCTTCGAAGGCGCCGTTCTTGCGCTGCTCGGCGACCGGAATCTGCGTCAGCTTGAGAAAATCCGCTTCGGGCATGACGTTTGTGTAGAAGGCGCCGGTACTCAGCGCCATGTCGACGACGCCGGTCTTGACCGCGTTGCCAACCTCGAACGTGGGGATGGCCTTCGGCCCACCGATGAAGTTGAGCTGCAGCACGCCCTTGCCTTCTGCGTTCACCTTCTGGATCCAGGGCTGCAGGCGCTGAACATAGATGGCGTTCTCGGCAAACGCGCTGACCAGGCGAAGCGTCACTTCCTGCGCGGAGGCAGCGGTACAGAAAGCGGCCAGCAGCAGGGCCGCTGTCTTGAACAGGGTGGATTGCATGAAAGGTGCTCCTGGTTAAAGCATTCAGGCGATTTCGGGGCGCTGGCCCGGGCTTCACGGGTCTGAGCCGTCGAACGCACACGCGTCCGCATCACTCGGTCTCGGAATAATAGATGAGCGATAGATGAGCGCGCGGTCCTCCCGATCCGGGTATTCCCTTGCCTTAGCGCCTCCCGGGCAAGGCGGCCCGACGGCACCCGGCGGAAATGTACCGGAAGCTTGTCAGTCTATTTAGCGTATGGTACATATGCCCTAGCGCACCCGAGCCCATCGCCGCCACGCCTCTGGCGCGGCAGGGCGAGTGCCGATCTCGCAAGACCGTCACCACAGGCAGATGTTGAAGACGATTCTGGCTCATGCATCAACCGCCGCCTTGCTGGTCACATGAGCCCGGCCAACGTGACCTCCCGATCATGAACCTGCCGAAACAGTTGCTCGGCTGACGACGGCTGCTGCCGTCAGGCCCCTCTTCCAGGAAGCTTTGATGCCTACGAAGGAAGCTTTGATGCCTACGACCCGCATTGCCAGAACCGACAAGATGATCGCCGCAAAGGATGGCCCTGTCGGCTGGGTCACCTTCAACAACCCGGCCAGGCGCAACGCGGTCTCCCTGGCGATGTGGGAGGCGCTGCTGGACATCGTGCGCGACTTCGGCAGCGACGAGTCGATCCGGGTGATCGTGATCAAGGGAGCCGGCGGCAAGGCCTTCGTTTCCGGCGCCGACATCTCCGAATTCGAGGAGCAACGGGCGACGGAGGCGGACGTGAAGCATTATCACGACGTCTCCGAAAGTGCGACCACCGGCCTGCAGCATGTCGGCAAGCCCACCATCGCAATGATCGATGGTTACTGCATCGGCGGCGGCGTTTCGGTCGCCTTGTCCTGCGACCTGCGCATCGCCGGGCAAGGCGCTCGCTTCGGGGTGCCGGCAGCCAGGCTGGGACTAGGCTATGAACTCGCCGGCGTCCGCAAGCTGGTGGATGTCGTGGGGCCGGCCTTTGCCAAGGAGATCTTCTTCACCGCACGCCAGTTCACCGCGCAGGAGGCGCTGGCAATGGGCCTGGTCAACCGCGTGGTCGAGCAGGACCGCCTGGAGCCGCAGGTGCGCGAGTATGCCGGCATGATCGCCGCCAATGCGCCACTGACCGTCGGTTCGATCAAGACCATCATCGGGGAGACCCTCAAGGACGAGTCGAAGCGCGACGACGCGCTTTGCCAGCAGGTAGTCGATCGCTGCTTCGCCAGCGAAGACTACATCGAAGGGCGCACTGCATTCATGCAGAAGCGTGCCCCCTCGTTCAGAGGGCGCTGAAGCCCCGCAGTTCGGGCATCGCCGCCAGCAAATCGACGCCCTGGCCGTGGCTCTGGACGGGCGGCAATCGCAAGAGCTGGAACAGGTACATCAAAAAAGCGACAGGAGGAGTCATGAGACATCAGTCGATCAGGATAGTGCTCGCAACGTTTTGTGC